>JAQVLS010000206.1 GCA_028704035.1 Desulfotomaculaceae bacterium
GTGGCGCAACTCACCCATACAGGTTTTAGAAAGTGATACTTTGCTTTAGTTTTAATAAAAGGCTTGTAAAATTCAAAAAAGGGAGGCGTGTTATGATGAGAGTAGTCCTGGCGATAACTGGTGCAACCGGAGCAATATATGGCATCAAGTTTTTGGAAGAAGCAAAAAAAGCAGGGCTGGAAACACAATTAATCTTAAGCAACTCTGCCAAAAGAACTATCGAACTGGAAACAGATTATTCTCTGGACGCTGTTGGTAAGCTGGCCAGCTGTCAATATCCTCACAATGATATAGGAGCGCCGCCGGCAAGCGGTTCCTTCCCGCACCAGGGAATGGTAGTAGCGCCCTGCAGTATGAAAACACTTTCCGCGATAGCACACGGGCATGCTGATAATTTGATTAACCGTGCTGCTGATGTAGCAATTAAGGAAAGGCGCAAGTTGGTCCTGGTAGTGCGTGAAACCCCATTCAGCCCGATCCACCTGGAAAACATGCTTAAATTGTCCAACCTCGGAGTAATTATTATGCCCCCGGTACCTTCCTTTTATAATAAACCAAAGACTCTTGAAGATGTTATCAGGCAAACAACCGGGCGCATATTTGATCAATTAGGAATTGAGAATTCCCTGGTAAAAAGGTGGTCTGAAACAAACAAACATCTGAATCTAACCGACGAGCTGGCTGTTTGATTAGTCGCATCATCTTTATCCAACATAGATTTGTTTGTATAGTATAAATATTTAAAAAGGCAGGACTGCCGGCATAAAGCCTAATGTCCCGCCTTTTTTTAGCTTAAAAAGCATATCACACGTTTACCGTATGCCCTTACCGCAGGCGGCAGCAACAAGATCATTTAATGATTCCTGTACCATTTCACTGATCCGCCGGATGTCCTCAGGTTTAATATTATCGTTATGTATCCCACAAGAAACAACAACCGGCGCATTTAGCCTGCCAGCCAAAAAATGGGCTGCCGGCCGGGCAATCTCATCTTCCTTGTGCCCGGTCAAGGTCATTACAGATACAGTGGCACTGGTCAGCGCCGGATTTTGCAGGCTCGGCCGCGGAATACCGAGGGCGACAGCGCCAAGGTGGGGAATTTCCCCGCCTGTAATAACCACATTCCAATCCTTACCCATGGCTGTTGCCTGCAATAGCACATGTATATCTTTGTATTCCTTACGTATTTCAATAATTCCTATCTCGTCCATCCTCCATTGCCTTTAAGACTGTTCTACTGCAAAATATGGGGGCATTAACTGGCGCTAAGCGTCATCATCCTGGTCTTTATTTCTGCGCACAGCCAGTTCAGCCAGAACATCGGACGGAGAAATGCCGTGCCAGGCCAGAAGTACTAGCAGATGATAAACGAGATCTGCCACCTCACCAATCAAAGCCGCCCCGCAGTCGTTTTTGGCCGCAATAATTACCTCTGCGGCTTCTTCACCAACCTTTTTTAATATTTTATCTTCGCCCTGCTCAAAAAGGTAGGCTGTATAAGAACCGGGGCGGCTTATCTCACGCCTGCTGAGGATGATGCCGTATAATTCCTGTATAATGTCCATTGCTTTGTCCCGGTCCTTTCTTTATAGAAGGATATCCCAATTAGAAATCTTTCCAGGACCCGATATAACTTTATAATATAATTAGCTGCTACCCTTGACGGGTCAAGGTTTTTTCCCGTAAACCTGCTCAGGGTCGAATTGTTTTTCACCTACTACTGTAATTTTTCCGTCCTGTTCAATGCGGTAGTGAAAACAGGAATAAAATCCCTCGTGGCACGCCGCCCCGTTTTGTTCGACCTTTAACAGCAGGGTATCCAGGTCACAGTCGTATAAAATTTCTTTCACTCTCTGGACATTGCCGGAAGTTTCACCTTTATGCCAAAAGGTTTTTCTACTTCTGCTCCAAAACCAGGTTTCCCTGGTAGCTAGAGTTTTTTCCAGTGACTCTTTGTTCATATAAGCCATCATTAAAACCGCACCGCCGTCACAATCCTGCACGATAGCGGGAATAAGCCCGGCTTCGTTATATTTCAACTTGCTTAAATCAAACATTCAGCGTTATTCCTCCAAATTTCAAAAACACATATTATCGGCAAACCCTGGAGCATGTAGGGCAGGTTTCAACCCGCCATGCCAATCGGAGACATACCTCGTCTCCAAATCCAAGCCCCAAACAGAGGTGTGTCCGCATTCCGCTGTCATTGTGCCAACTGCAACAATCAGTTTCACAACATGGATACCCCATACCACAATGGTGTGCGGCTAAAGCCGCACCTATCAATTCAGTCGTCTGTCATCAGCCGTTGGATGTCAGTAATATCTCTAATTCCTTTTTAGCTATTGAAAGCCGCTATGACTTGAAACGGAAAACCGTTTCCCGTTCTACTGGGGCATTAGCCAACCTCCGCCTCTTCCCCGACCGCTATAGCCAGCGCTTCGCTAATGTTTACTGTCCCGGCGTAAAGCGCCTTGCCCATGATCACGGAATCGACCCCATAGGGTTCGAGTTTTTTTAGCTTCCGCAGATCATCTGGAGTTGAAACACCGCCCGACGCGATGATCTTTAAACCGGTAGCTGCGGCAAGTTCGCTGATAGCCTCGAAATTCGGCCCCCGCAGGGTACCGTCTCGCCTGATATCTGTAAAAACAACCCTATTTATGCCGAGGGTCTTCATTTCATCGGCTAATTCAATAGTCCCTTTCTCTACTGTAACACCCCAACCTTCAATAGCAACCCGGCCGTTGCGGCCGTCTATGCCCACCAGAATGGCGTCACCGTATCTGGAACAGGCTTCCGAAACCAGTTCAGGTTCCAAGATAGCAGACGTACCCAGGATTACCCGCGCGGCGCCCAGTTCCAGGAGTAGTTCCACGGACGGTATATTTCTTATGCCACCGCCAACCTGCACCGGTATTGTTAGCACAGACAGAATTTCCTTTATGACCTCTAGATTCTTTGGGGAACCGGCAAAGGCGCCGTCCAGATCAACCACGTGCAGCATCTGTGCTCCTTTTGTCTGCCAGTGGGCTGCCATTGCTACCGGATCGTTAGAATAAATGGTCTCCTGGTCAAGCTGCCCTTCTACCAGACGAACGCATTTCCCTTCCCGCAGATCAATGGCCGGGATAATTAACATAAATCAACCACTCTCCCGAAATATTCTAATATTTTGAGGGTATTTAACTTGTTCTATCCCTCCAGGGTTCCCTTGGTGGAAGGTATGCCTTCGCCGCCCTCCCTGGCAATGGCCATTTTCAGCGCACGCGCCAGCGCTTTAAATATAGCTTCTATAATATGGTGGGTATTTTTGACGTAAAGAAGGCGGACATGCAGGTTGAATTCCCCGTTAATCGCCAGGGCTCTCATAAATTCCTCGACCAGTTCCGTGTCAAAGTCACCGATCCTTGTCGCCGGTAAA
>JAQVLS010000207.1 GCA_028704035.1 Desulfotomaculaceae bacterium
GACCACCGCGCTTTCATACCTTTCCAAAGATATGCTGTTCATGGCTATTAAAACTGTTGGCTCAGTAACAAAGGGAGAACTAATCCTCTGATCTGAAATAGTCACTCCGCAGTTTGACACACCGCCACGCTTTTCCACACCATAAAAAGGCAGGTATGCTACAAACTTACCTTCCTTTAAGCACGCGTTCGCCAGCAGCTGGCCGGTGGAAAGCGTCCCCTGGCCCCCGTGTCCGGCAATATAAACCGCTTCCATCATTTATATCACTCCCGCCGGCGGTACTTTGTATTCACCAAGAGGAAAGTACGGTATCATATTTTCATCCAGCCATTTTACCGCCTCCAGCGGCGTAAGGCCCCAGTTGGTGGGACATGTCGAAAGAATTTCTACCAGCGAAAATCCAAGCCCATTGATCTGTACCTGAAAAGCCTTCTTAAGTGCCTTCTTGGCCTGTATTATTGCCTTCGGGCTGTGCACGGCGACCCGGGCAACGTAAGCAGCCCCGTCTAGAGGGGTAAGCATTTCGCAGACTTTAATCGGATATCCGTTAACTTCACTGTCGCGTCCGTAAGGAGTAGTCTTGGTCTTCTGCCCCAGCAGGGTGGTGGGAGCCATCTGGCCGCCGGTCATACCGTATACAGCGTTATTAATAAAGATACAGGTTATTTTTTCCCCCCTGACTGCAGCGTGGATGAATTCGCCCGTTCCGATGGCGGCAAGATCGCCGTCGCCCTGGTAGGTGAAAACAACCCTGTCCGGCAGAACTCGCTTTACACCGGTGGCCACTGCGGGCGCTCTGCCGTGAGCTGCCGAGATCATGTCAAAATCGAAGTAATCCATAGTAAAAACGGCACATCCCACCGGCGCATTGCCGATAACATTGTCCTGTATACCGAGCTCATCAATCACCTCAGCGACTAAGCGGTGCGCGACGCCGTGGGTACAGCCCGGGCAGTAATGGAAAGGCACGTCTTTCAGTGACCTGGGCCTGGTAAATACCTTTTTCACCGGCCGGCACCCCCTTCATGCAATTTTATAATTTCTTTCAGGACATCCCTGAGATCAGGGACCATGCCGCCCAGACGACCGTAGTGGAACACCGGCGCCTTGCCGCACACCGCCAGCCTCACATCCTCGATCATCTGGCCCATGTTCATCTCTACCGCCAGATATGCCCTGGTTTTGTCTGCAGTTTTTCCTATAAAATCAGCTGGGAAGGGCCACAGGCTGACTGGCCTGATCAAGCCGGCCTTAATTCCCATTGCCCGTGCTTTTTCCACAGCCGACATGCAGATACGGGAAACCAATCCGAAAGCGACTAATACAATATCGGCCCCTTCCAGCATATATTCATCACAAACCTGCTCTTTTTGGCTTATTTCCCTATATTTTTTCTCTAGCCTGAGGTTAAGCTCCTCCATCTCTTCCGGAATGACCAGACAGGAATTGATCAAGTTTTTACCTGCATGGTGCGCCATACCGGTAGTAGCCCATGACTTTGGGGGAATTTCAACCTTTATATCGCCGCCCAAATCCACCGGTTCCATCATCTGCCCCATGACCCCATCCGCCATCACCATAACCGGGTTGCGGTATTTATCCGCCAGATCAAAGGCTTTGCGCATCGTGTCCAGCATTTCCTGCACCGAGTTAGGTGCCAGTACGATCATGTGGTAATCACCGTGGCCGCCGCCCTTAACAGCCTGGAAATAGTCAGACTGAGAAGGCGCGATATTGCCCAACCCGGGCCCGCCCCGCATCAGGTTTACCACCACGCTCGGGAGCTCGGCTCCTGCCAGGTATGACAGGCCTTCCTGCATCAGGCTGATGCCCGGACCGGAGGACGAAGTCATTACCCTGGCGCCGGCGGCGGCGGCGCCATAGACCATATTGATGGAAGCCACTTCACTTTCAGCCTGCAAGAACAGTCCCCCTACCTCAGGCAAACGTTTAGCCAGGTAATGGGTCAATTCGCTCTGGGGTGTGATCGGATAACCAAAAAAGTACCGGCAACCGGCACGTACCGCGCCCTCTCCAATGGCTTCATTCCCTTTCATCAATATCTTATTCAAACCGCCTTCTCCTCTCTCTCCACTTCAATAACCATGTCCGGGCAGACTAGGGCGCAAATGCCGCACCCGGTGCATTTGTTCTGTTCAGACACCGAAGCCGGGTGGTAGCCCATTTCATTAGTGCTGTCCGACATGACGACTATGCCTTTGGGACATACGGCTGTACAAAGCTGGCATCCCTTGCAGCGTTCTACTAAGAAAACGACTCTAGCCAAAATTCTCCCCTCCTAAAAACTACATGTAAACATCTAAATCCTGACTCAGCCAATAAATGATTAGTTGATTGTAACCGGATTAAAAATCAAGATAAACAAATATTATCACTGCCAGGGGGTCCTCATAAATATTGTCAGCGGCAGCAGCGGCACGCCGGTATTTTCCATGACTGACACCAGGTCCGCGCGTATGCCGATAAAGGCGACCGGCAGATCCATTGACGCCGCAGCTTCCAATATGATCCGGTGTCCCGCAAGAATAGTTCTTATGTCAGTTTCCTGACCAAGGTTAGTATTGCTGACCAGGGCGCTTACATTTAACCTGGCGGACTTTTCAATCATCCGCGCAATGCTTATTATACCCGCCGCGTCCCGGCTGTATGGACGGCAGGTATTTACCACTAAAAAAAGATTAAAAGCCCCCTCGGGCAATTTATTTTTAAAACGGCCTAAAACAGTGGCGCCGATGTCGCCTCCGCCCACGTCAAAAACACCATAAACGTCAGGATTCTCCAATACACCGTGGATGGACGGCGGAAGCGCCGGAATATCAGCGACGGCATGTTTTCCTGGTGGACTGACAACTGCAATCCCCTTTTCGGCAAAATCTTTTTTAACCTGCCTGATTCTGAAATAGGGATTTATTAGATCAAGGTCTACTAATGCAACCTTTTTGCCTGTCTCCTTGAGATTGATAGCGTAGTTTAATGCTGTCTCAGTTTTTCCGCTGCCAAAATATCCAGTGAATATGCTGATACGTTTTAGATTTTCAAACAGTAGTGATTCACCTGCCTCGGCAAACACAGCGCATTGTTTGTCATATTATTATTAAAACCCTCTATTAAAAACATTACAACATATATTATATACCTTTAAACAATTTTTTTGAATAATTAAAATAAATAGCGCCTGGTACAAAAGCTACGCTCTACCAATATTATCCTTTATCCGTTAAAAATAAAAAAACACCTCCGTTTTTGATTGATGTAAATCAATAAATACGTGGTGTTAGTAGGTCATTTTAGATTTGTTAGCGCCAAAATGATAGATATAACAGCAATAATTTACATATCTTTCAAGCCCTTGTCCTGCTTGCTCTAGCTTACCTTCTGCTCA
>JAQVLS010000020.1 GCA_028704035.1 Desulfotomaculaceae bacterium
CCGGCTGCTGATGACATTACCCCAGGCGACCATTACTGAATTATTAAGATTCGTCCGAAACCATATTTGATTAGCTTTTATTATTGGCATATAAATCATCCCTTTATAATTTTAATTTAAATCTATGCTCTATTTTTTAAAATGATCTAATTTGTTGCAAAAAAAAATAAAACCGGTCAATAGACCGGCAAGGAAGGGTTTATACTTAACAGTATCGGGGTGAATAGATTTAATAAAAAATCAAATACATATACGCATATTTTACATAATTGTGATAATTTTGCTAAATCAAATAGCTTTATATATCAAGTTCTCTGCTGCCATCAGATCTTTTTTTTCGATTTTTTTTATGATCAACATCCCGCTTTGAATTTCAAATATAATATCATTTCCTCCTTTGATATTAAGGAATTTCATAATCGGGCGCGGTATGGTGATCTTACCGTCGGGAGACAAATAGGATAACTCTGTCATTTTCCACTTCCTTTTTTGCTTTGATAACCGCCGGCCTTTTCATTATAATCTACCCTATAGGTTATAACCAGAGTGTATTATTGTCGAGAAGTGTCGTCATTTGTTCGAGCCTTATAACGTAATAACTTTTACTTGAAATTATTTTCAGATAGTATAAGATACCAGAAAAAGAATTTAATTATTAAAAGGGGGATCCCAATGGCAATATCCAAGAAAATAAAAGAATCGATTACCGGCGCCTCCTGGATTCGTAAAATGTTCGAAGAAGGCGAAAGGCTTAGAAAAATTTGTGGCAGTGAAAAAGTTTACGACTTTACTCTTGGCAACCCTGAACTCGAACCCCCGGCAGCGTTTAAGGATGCTTTAAAAGAAATTGCCTTAAAACCTGTACCGGGAATGCACCGTTATATGAGCAACGCCGGCTACCAGGAAACACGCCGGTCCGTGGCGGAGATGCTGGCGGGGCGGACCGGTCTTGCTTTTGAAGCAAATCACATCATAATGACCTGCGGCGCCGGCGCCGCACTGAATGTAGTTTTAAAATCAATACTTGATCCTGGCGACGAGGTAATTATATTAGCTCCTTTCTTTGTCGAGTACAAATTCTATATAGACAACCACGGCGGCATATCAAAAGTGGCGCCCACAAAGAAAGATTTCACGCTGGATATAGACGCCATACGCAGCGCCATAACCTCCCGGACCAAAGGAATCATTATTAACTCGCCCAATAATCCGACCGGAGTAGTTTATAGCGCAGAATCCCTAAAGGAATTGGGCTGGATGCTTGCAGATATAGGGAATAAATTTGGCAGCCAGATATTTGTTATATCTGATGAGCCATACGCTAAGATCATATATGACGGTCTGGCTTTACCCAGCATATTTAACTGCGTCAAAAACAGCATAGTCGTCACTTCACACAGCAAAGACCTGGCACTACCGGGAGAACGTATCGGTTATGCAGCCCTGTCACCGCTTATGGAAAACGCCGGTTTGCTGATGGAAGCGCTGGTCTTCTGTAACCGCACCCTTGGTTTTGTCAACGCGCCGGCGCTGATGCAGCGCCTCGTGGCCGACCTGCAGTATGAAAGCGTGGATATAGCCGGGTACCAGGAAAAGAGGGACATCCTCTATGATAGCTTAACCGCTCTTGGTTTCAAAATGGTTAAACCGCAGGGCGCCTTTTACCTTTTCCCTGAATCCCCTCTGCCGGATGATGTTGAATTTGTCATGGCTGCCCAAAAATACAACATCCTGCTTGTGCCCGGCAGCGGTTTTGGCGCACCGGGGTATTTCCGCATCGCCTACTGCATAGATAAGCAGGTTATCCTTAATTCACTGCCTGCTTTTAAAACGCTGGCCGCTGAACTGGGCCTTAAGAGGAATGGGGACACACCTCTCTAATGGGTATTCCTTTGGGGTTGAGGTATGTCCCCGATTGGAATGGACATACCTTTTCTACAGATTGTAGAGCAGAACAAGTAGATAAAACTGTTATATCTTCACATGATACCAGATAGGGGAATGAGGACACACCTCTCTAATGGGTATTCCTTTGGGGGTCGAGGTACGTCCCCGATTGAATATGTCCCCGATTGGAATGGCGGGCAAAAACCGCCTTACAAGAGATGAAGAATGTCCCTGCGTGTCTGGAAATTGTAGGTGCGGCTTTTTTAGCCGCACAGTTGTCTTTGTAGGGAGATTTTGCGAATTTGTTCACTCCATTAGAATATCGCTAGAATACCGCCATAAAAAACCACACGATCATAACGATCTCTATCGCCAGCTTAAGCATAAACCCGCCAAAAAAACCGATCAGCGTGCCCACACCAACCCTGAAAGCTTTTTCCAAGGAATTTTTCAAATACATTTCTCCGGCAACAGCACCCAGAAAAGGGCCGAATATAAGGCCAAAAGGTCCCATCAAAATTACTCCCAGCAAAGCGCCGATGACGCTTCCCCAAACAGCTTCTTTCGAACCGCCGTAGCGGCGGACACCCCATACCCCGGCAATATAATCAACGAGAAATATTAACGCTACCGCCAGACCCTGCCCAAGAAAGAATGCCCAGGGCAGATTATTAAAACCTGCTATCAGACCGTACAATAACATGCCCAGCCAGATCAAAGGCGCGCCCGGCAACACCGGCAGCACGGTGCCGGCTACACCCACTATAAAGAACAAAACCGCTATGATCATCCCTACAATGGACATGTTTTTACACTCCTCTCTTTTATTCTAATATATTATACGATAGAAAAGACCACTTTAAGTGGCCTTTTCTATTTATATTTTGCTATATTACATCACTGGTTAAATCTATGTCCGTTGCCTTCCGCCTTCGTATAATGCCTTTAACCCTGCCTGCAGCTTTATCGGCAGATTCAGCGGCTGATTTACCTTTGCAGTGCCTGCCGATCTTTGAAAGAGCAATAAACGCAAGTGCGGCCGCGCTAATCTTGGCCATGGTGCGATACGAAAACATAGTGGTGCCCCCTTATTAGCTCTTAGCTTGATATATATTTATTATTACCGGGGGCGGTGTTTGTATTCACTTTGTTTAAACACGGATCTACCGTTTTTTTGCAAAGAGTATCTGTTTATTGTTTACTGAATTGTAATTGACGTCGTAAAAACCCGCGTCTAAAAGCCATTCCGCATACTCATCATAAGTCCAGGTCCCACCGTTCACGGTACTGACAAGCATATTTACGCCAAAAACAGCCGCCCTTACGCCGGTCCCCCTGACAAAATCGAGAATTGCTATTTTCCCGTTTGGCCGAAGGACTTGCGCAGAATTTTTAAACAAATTCCTATTCTCATGTTCGCCGTAAATGTGACATATGTTACCTAAAAACAAGAGGGAATATGGGCCTGCAGGCAGTCCCTGGTTAAAATCACCTGCAGCCATTTCTATTTTTCCCTCACCGTTTAGAAAGGTAGACATATATTCAACAACTTCAGGTGTGTCCAGCACTGTCACATTTGCACCCAACGCAGCAAATGCTTTCGCGTAAGTGAGCGGGCCTCCGCCAACATCCAGCACCTTTGCTCCCTGGCTTATTCCTTCAAGACATAGTCCTGCTATTGTTTGCGCATTCTGTCTGGCGCTGAGGCTCATCGCGGACATGAAATACTGGGTTTTTTCGCGGCTCTTATCTTTGGGGTGAGCCTTGCCTGTGAATATTACTTCCGGCAGGGTCACCAATGACCTGATTTTATTGTAGCGGTGCATGAATGAAAAACCCTTATAAATCTGCGATCCGGTGTTATAAAATATTTCCCGGGCTTCCCTGCTCAGCGTGAGCTTGCCGTTTTTTTTCGCCAGATATCCCAGTGCCTCCAAGGCTTCCGTGACGACCCACACCGCCCGCAAGTCAGCGCCCATCAGTCTGGCCAGCTCAGGTGCGGACATTGATTTATTATTAAGATTGTCAATGATACCTGTCTCAACTGCTGCAGCCAGGATTAATAATTCCTGCGGTACCGCAAGCGCTGATTCATCCATCATTTTTTCTCGCTCCTTAATTTATATATTCAGGGCCCGGGCATGGCCTGTGTTATCGCAGGCCTGGCGTCTACCAGATAGCAGGCTGTGCCGGCGTATATTGACCAGGCTATTTTGTTCTGATAAACAGGATCCAGCATTAGTTTTTCTTCGCCGGGGTTAGTAATGAAACCTATTTCAACAATAACGCTGGGCATTTTAGTCATCCTGTTAGCGAAATAATCCACCTGTTTGGCCTGACGGCCGGGGTTTTTCAAAAATGTATTTAATTCTTTTTGAATGCACATGGCCAGTTTCTTGCTCTCCTCTGATTCCGGCTGCGAAAATGTCTGTGCCCCGCATTCCCGCTTGTCCGGAAAACTGTTAACATGGATACTCAAAAAAATATCCGCCTTATTTTGATTGGCCATTTCCACCCGCCTGGTCAAATCCTGCACTTTAATTCTATGAAGGTTGTTCAGCTCCGGATCGCTCAGGTCATGGTCACTTTCCCTTGTCAGTAATACTTGCGCGCCGGATTGGCGCATAATCTCAGCCAGTTTCATTGAAACCTCAAGCACGATATCCTTTTCGAGCACGCCATTGCTTCCCAGGGCGCCCGGATCCACTCCTCCATGACCGGGGTCTATAACGATCAGTTTGTTTGCCATTACCCAGGAGAGCGTTGAAATATATTTCTCCTCAGATCGGATTGAGACAGACTTATAATAGCCCAAAAAAATTATCAGAAACAACATTAAAATCAAAACGCTGCTTTTTTTTAATTTAATCGTGCGCAGCATAATAGTCAACTATTATTCCTGCCCTTCTAAGAATTTGATACCCGTTATTTTAGAAGGTATGCCGGTTTTTTTTAAAATATGTTTGCCAGCTTGAAACAGGTTCGTTTTGCATAGACTATTACACTTTAGTGCAATATAAATATTATGTTAAAAGAGATAGAATCTACAAACTGTTTATCTGATAGAGACAATAAGCACCTGGGACACTTGTACAAGCCGGTGCAAAAGGAAATAAATGATGTTGAAGATATCCTTGAGCGGGTTTGTCGCCTGCCTGAACTGAAACATCTATTAAAGGGCGGAAAAAAGATGCGCCCGGCACTGGTTTTACTTTCATCTCTTTACGGACGCGGCCCCTGTCCAGATATAACTAGGCTTGCCGTAGCAGTCGAAATACTGCACCTGGCTTCTTTAGTCCACGACGATATCATAGATTTCTCTTTAAATCGCCGCGGCAAGCCTACAGTTAATCAGCTTTTTGGGGATAAAAGCGCAGTCCTGGCCGGTGACTATCTCTATTTTCTTTTTTTAGAGCAAGCGGCAGAACTCGGTGAATACGTCCTGAAATCTCTTTCAGGTACTTTAAAGGATATGATCAGGGCAGAGTTTGATCAGCAGCGGGGGCTTTTTAAATATGAGGTTTATGAAAAAATATACTTAAAAAGATCAGCGCAAAAAGCAGGGACATTCCTTTCCTGCTGCTGTAAATTAGGCGCCATGCTGGCCGGCGCTCCGCCTAAAGCAATATGTTCGTTAGATAAATTCGGTCTTTTTTTGGGAATATCCTTTCAGATTAAAGATGACCTGCTTGATTTTCAGGGAAACCCCGCTGCCACGGGCAAGCCGGTTTCAAACGATATAAACCGGGGTATATTTACGCTTCCTTTAATACATGCGCTAAAAAACAGTCCCAATAAAAATATCCTGCGCAACCTGATTAGCAGGGGAGAGTTGCCGCTTTCTGCGCTTGAGTATATCATCAATGACATGCGTGAAACCGGCTCTCTAGATTATGCCGCGGCAATGGCAAAACGCTACGCCCTGCTGGCAGACCGCGCACTGTCCTTATTGCCCGCAAACCCTGCCAGGGACAGCCTTTACTCCTTAACCGAATTTGTAACAAAAAGAAATTTCTAAAAAACTAATTCACAGGATTAAGAAGGGTTGTTATGGTCGATTTTAACGAGGTTGCTCTAAGACCTGGAATAGTAGGTTTTTTTAGAATAACAAGGTTTCTGCCGGTAGTGGCTTCAACTTTAGGCGCCTTTGCCATTGGTATTCTGCCTGCCATAGCCGCAACCGGGCTTAATTTCTTAACTGCCTGGCACATATTTTTGATCGTTTTTGCCGGAACAACGCTGCACTGTGTCACCGGCCATGCCTACAATGATTTTGCGGACTGGCGCTCCGGTACGGACGGGCGCAGTCCCGGCATACTGTCAGGCGGTTCCGGTGTAATAGAGGAAGGTTTATTGCATGAACACAGTCTTTTTATGATCGGCCTAGCCGGAATGGCGCTGCCGTTATTAGTAGCTCTGTACCTTTACAGTTTGCGGGGCGTAAATGTCATATACATCCTTTTGATAGGGGTTTGGGCGGGGGCGGCCTATTCCCTGCCGCCTTTTAGACTGGCTTACCGCCCGCTGGCGGGTGAATGGCTTGCTTTGTTTCCCGCTTTTATAACTCTTACAGTTGGTTCTTTTTTTATTTTAACAGGGAATGTCAGCCGGCAGGTGATCGCCGCCGGTATTATCCATGGTTTAATCACCTTGGGATGGATTATGCAGCATCACCTTACCGACATAAAATCAGACCTGAACGCTGTCCCGGTTAAAACCACAACTCCCGCTTATGTTTATAAAAATTGGGGTTTGAGCGCCACCAGGTATGTCCCGGCTGCATATTTCTCTTTCGCGGTGACTGCCGCTCTCGCAAGCGGCATTTGGATCAATCCGGTATTAGCCCTGTCTGTCATTCCTTCCTGCCTGTGCATATACATTGCTGTTAAGACTGATCCATCCGATGTTCGTTCTATTACCGGCGCAGAAATAAAAATGCTGGCGATTGCTACAGTAAACGCATCGGTATTGTCCATACTGCTGGCGTCGGGCTTTTAATTTGTTCAATCTTTACTTCCCGTTCCAACCGATATGTATTCCTTCTTGGGAAATACCCGGCTAGAGCTCATTGGCAGGGGCCCGTAATGTATTTCAATCATGCTGCGGTTATAGTCATTATTTTTCTTGTCAACGCATTCCGTACAGGAGCAGTCACATTATCTCACTATAATGGTAAAAAAACCTTACCATTAATATAAACGGCAAGGTTTATTGAGCCTTTATGGAAGGGGGACTGTCCCCCAGCGCTTTGCCCGGCAGGCGTTTGTCACCGACCCGTCTGGTTAACCTTTCCCGGTCAAAATACTCCAGTAGCGGCAGGGCATATTTGCGGGAAGTCTTGAGCAGGTCTCGCAGCTCACCCACTGTAATTTCCCCGTGCTCACTGAGATAAGCTGTGACCCTACTTATCGCTTCTTGTAAAACCTCTCCTTGAAAGTAAATGTCTTCAGTTACTTTGACCATTTCCCCCGTCCTTAATAAGTACTGCAGCAGTTCTGCTCCCTTCGTCTCACTAAGGCCAATAGCATTACGAAGTTCTGCCCAGGAGGGAGGAAGAAAAGCCGATTCGCTCATAATCCGGGCGATCTGTTGGATCTGCTTTTTTTGCTGTTGGTCGGGGCCGGTTGCAAAATCTTTCACCGCTACAACCTTCGGTAGTACCTTGAGGACTCCTTCCTTTTCCATTTCCAATAGCACCAGTTGAAAAATTTTTGCGCTGAGTTGCGAAAATTTCCTGGAACGAAGCTCTTCCTTCGGATAGCCGTCCCTTAACGGGAATTCACGGTGATAAGAAATCGCCAGCTTTTTTATGTCCTCCATCCAGCGGGTGTAAACAGCTGTTGATACAAGATACAGTTTGCCATCACCGCTGAGCTGCTTAACTTCTTTTTCCTCAGCTAAAGCAGCGGCCGCTTCCAGCACTTCTTTTTCCTGCAGGCCGGTACCTGCTGCTGCCGCCGCCGGTAGATGCATATTGCTGTTGGCGTCCAGGTACAGTTTTACTATTTCAGAGGGATTGCCTTTTTCCCTAGTGGACAGGGCGTCCAGCACATCCTCGCGAAAGCGTTTGTGCTTGCGTTTAGGTGAAGGGTCTATGATAGTACCGCCGCCAATTGTCCGCATCGGCGAGTATGATCTGATCACAAAGCGGTCTCCTTTAACCGGTACCGTTTGTTCCTCCAGTATAATCTGGGCGTAAACCATGGCGCCGGGCTCCAACTCCTCTCTGTCCAGCAGTACCACTCGTCCCAGTGTCTCCCTGGTACCCAAATAAAAACGTACCCTCGTCCTGTTTTTCAGGGGTCTGACAGCGCTTTTCAGCAACAGCAGGCGCACATCCAGGCGTTGTGACGGTTTGATCATCCCGGGTCCGGCAACAACGCTGCCACGCCCAATTTGTTCAGCCTCAAGCCCCGCCAGGTTGACTGCCGCTCTCTGGCCTGCTTCAGCGGCTTCAACCTTTTCACCGTGCACCTGAACTGTACGGACTCTAGCGGACAAATCTTCGGGTTGGACTTCCACCATCTCCCCGACTTTTATAACACCGGACAGCAGTGTTCCTGTGACCACAGTACCAAAACCTGTTATGCTGAAAACCCTGTCTACAGGCAGCCTGGGTTGACCCTGGACAGTTTTCGGAACGACTTCCTCCATCGTCCGGTCGATTAATTTCAGTAATTCAGGAATTCCTTTTTTAGTAACTGCCGAGACCGTAACCACAGGAGCGTCTGCCAGGACTGTCCCTTGCAAAAAATCTTTAATGTCCTCCTTAACCAGATCCAGCCATTCATCATCTACCAGGTCGCACTTGGTTAATACGACTATCCCTTTATTGACCTGAAGAAGCTGAATAATGTCCATATGCTCCCTGGTCTGGGGCATGACGCCTTCATCAGCAGCTATCACCAGCAGCACCAGGTCGAACCCGCCGGCTCCCGCCAGCATGTTTTTGATAAACCGTTCGTGCCCCGGCACATCGACAATACCAGCCCTGCGACCGCCGGGAAGATTAAGGTAGGCAAAGCCAAGTTCGATAGAAATGCCACGTTCTTTTTCTTCCTTCAGGCGATCCGTGTCTACTCCGGTCATAGCCCTTACCAGTGCGGTTTTCCCATGATCCACATGTCCCGCAGTCCCGATAATCAGGTGCTTCAAATTATACACTTCCAGTCATTATTTTAAAGCTTGCGCTACAGCCTCCGCCAGAAGCTGTAATTCCGTATCGCCGATAGTCCTGCAATCCATAATAAACCTGTCTTCCTGTACCCTTCCCATAACAGCTGGATCCCCATGCCGCAGCGTGGCCTGCAGTTCACCGGCGCTAATATTACGAGGGCTCAAAACCACCACTGCCGTAAGCAGTTCCGCAGTCGGCATGGCCCCGCCGCCAACAGCCGATACACCCTTTTCAACTGCAAACTCAGCTATGGTTTTATCTAGAACACTCTGCAAAATACTCTCCAGGTTATAAGCTCTTTTTTTAAGGATTTCCTGGTTAATAGTCAGCATTTGCAGGGTTGGGATCTCCCTGATTGCTTTATCTTCATCCTGGTACTCCCTCAGGGTCGCCTCCAGGGCGGCCACAGTCATCTTATCAATCCTAACCGCCCTGGTCAGGGGATTCTTTTTCATCTTTTCTATGTAAGTGCGCCTGCCAAGGATAATTCCGGCCTGTGGTCCTCCCAGCAGTTTATCACCGCTGAAAGTAACGATGTCCGGGCCGGCGCCCAGCACCTCCTGCACAGTTGGTTCCCGCGGCAGACCAAAACGGCTCAAATCAAGCAAAGAACCGCTACCCAGGTCGGACATCACCGGCAGATTATATTCCCGGCCGATCTCAACCAGTTCACTGACAGTAGTTTCCCTGGTAAAACCGATTATGCGGTAATTGCTGGTATGCACATGGAGCAGCATGGCTGTTTCGCCGCAGATAGCCTTCCTGTAATCCTCCGGGTGAGTTTTGTTGGTAGCGCCCACTTCGACCAGTTTGGCTCCGCTCTGGGCCATTACTTCGGGTATCCGGAAAGAACCGCCTATTTCAACCAACTGTCCCCGCGAAACGATAACTTCCCGTTCCCTGGCAGCAGTGCTCAATGCCAGCAAAACTGCCGCCGCGTTGTTATTTACAACAAGGGCGTCTTCCGCCCCGGTCAGAGAGGTAAGCAGGTTTTCCAGCGCGGCATATCTTGATCCCCTGCGCCCGGTTTTAAGGTCAAGTTCGAGGTTGGAATAATTTGAGGCTACTATGTTAACAGCTTCCCTGGCACGTTTGCTAAGAAGGGCCCGCCCGAGGTTTGTATGCAGTATAACTCCGGTAGCGTTAATCACCCGGCGGAGGTTTGGCTGTACAGAACGCTTTACTGCTGCTGCTGTTGTTTCAACTATCATGTCCAGGTATTCTTCTTTTTTTATATCCTGCCGCATCTTTACAGCACCCGACAATATTCCCTTCCTCTTATCAGTCAGTATAGCCCGAACAGCCTCAAGAATTACAATTCGCGGGTGATTTTCCAGCATTTCCGTTACTCTGCCATCACGCAGCACCTCATCAACAGATGGCAGCAGTCTGAGGCTTTTCCCCATGTAATTTTCGCTCATACAGCCTCCAATAAGCAAAATAGTATTATTCCCTTAACTTTTTTAAATTATATGGCAGTAAACCAGCAAAAGCAAGTATTTAAGGGATTTGGCCTTTTAGCCATTTTCTTTTAACAAACACAACTAGGCAAAGGTCTATATGCTATATATAATAGAAGCGGAAAGCTTACAATAAATAACCGCAATAAAAGCGGTTTTTTTTGATTAATTGACATTACTAAGGCAGGGAATATAATATCACTATCTAATCTATTTTATCTGATGTAAGATGTGTGCCCTGCCGCAACCATTGGAAAGGAGGTTAAACATGATCCAGGAAGTACGGGTGATGCTCAAAGATGGTATCCCCGACAGCAAGGGAGACGGAGTCCTGTACGAGATCCAACACGCTCTGGGTGTCAATAGTGTGAAAAAAATCAGGACGGCGAGGGTTTTTCGCTTTGAAGGCATTGATGAAAATGCTGCCCATTTTCTTGCCGAGAAATTGCTGGCCGAAGAAATATTTCAGTCCTTCCGGGTAAACAGTACGGTAATTAATGACGCCGATTTCATCATCGAAGTAGCTTACAGACCCGGGGTTATGAACCCCGAGGCGGCTTCTCTAATGAAATCAGCCTCTGACCTGGGAGTAGACGGCTTAATAGCGGCCGACTCATCCTGGCAGTATGGATTTTACGGAGAAAAAATTACTGAGGCTGATATCGAACGCATCGTTAACAGCCTGCTGGTTAATGCCACGGTGGAATATGTGGTGAAAGAAAGTCCTGAGACACTTGTCATACAGGGCAATCCCGGCCGCACAGAGGTTGTGCCCATCTGCAGCATGAATGATCAACAGCTTATTGAATTAAGCAGGGACAAGCTTTTCTTAAATCTAGAAGAAATGAAGGTCATTCAGGGTTACTTTAGTTCTCTCGACAGGGACCCCACCGATTGTGAAATTGAAATTATCGCCCAAACCTGGTCGGAGCACTGCGGTCATAAAACTTTTAAAGCCAGGTTGATAGTAGATGGGAAAGAAAAACTACCCCTACTGAAAAGGCTGCGTGACGCCACTGAAGAAAGCAAAAACCCGCTGGTGCTGTCAGCATTCGTTGACAACTCTGGTGTAATGGATTTTTATGACGGTATGGCTATCTGCGGCAAAGTTGAAACCCACAACTCACCATCGGCAATTGAACCGTACGGCGGGGCTATGACAGGCAGCGGCGGCGTTTTCCGTGATATTGTGGGCACCGGACTCGGCGCAAAGGTTATCGCCTCAACAGATATGTTTTGTTTTGCGCCTCCAGATTTGCCCGCTGCAGAAATACCGCCCGGTTGCCTGCACCCGCACTATCTTTTAAGGCGTGGGATAGCCGGTATAAGGGATTACGGGAATCGCATGGGGATACCCACAAATAACGGGTCTTTACATTTTCACCGGGACTACCGCGCTAAACCCACAGTTATAGCGGGCGCGTACGGTATTCTGCCGGCCGCCGCCTGCCAAAAAGGCAAGCCGCAGCCGGGCGACCGGGTTATAGCCATGGGCGGCCGGACCGGCCGCGACGGTATCCACGGCGCCACCTTTTCCAGCGGCGAGATGACTGACCGTACCATAGACGTTAATGCCAGCGCCGTACAGATCGGCCACCCGATTGAAGAAAAACGTATGTTTGACGCTATATTAACCGCCAGGGACGAAGGGTTGATCCGGGCTATCACCGATTGCGGCGCGGGGGGATTTGCTTCAGCGGTAGGTGAAATGGGCGCGGAAACCGGGACGCGTATAGCGCTTGATCTGGCGCCCCTCAAATACCCGGGGCTTTCACCCTGGGAAATACTGCTATCCGAAAGCCAGGAAAGAATGGTCCTGTCCGTGGCGCCCGAACATGTTGAACGCTTGTTTGAAATCTGCCGCGATTATAACGTTGAGGTCACTGTGCTTGGCGAATTTACCAGTGACGGGCATTTCTCCGCCACTTACGAAGGCCGCGAAGTGATGGACCTGGATATGAATTTTCTGCATGACGGACTGCCCCAGCGTGTGCTGAGCGCCGCCTGGAAAAGGCCATCTCTGACCGGGCTTAAAATTGAGGCTCCCGCCGATTGGACCGCCCTATATAAAAAAGTCATGGGGCATTTAAATGTATGCTCCAAGGAACCCATTGTCAGGATGTACGACCATGGAGTCCAGGGCACCAATGCTCTGCCGCCATTCGCCGGCGTGCACGAAGACGGGCCCAACGATGCGGCAATCCTGGCGCCAATACTTGGTAAGCCTTATGGTTTGGTAATTGCACATGGCCTGAACCCTATTTTAAACCAGATTGACCCCTATTACGGTAGTATCTGGGCGGCGGCGGAGGCGGTCTCCAATGCTGTGGCCTGCGGCGCCAATCCAGCTGAGATGGTCTTAATCGACAACTTTATCTGGCCTTTCCCTGATGAAGAACAGCTGGGCGCCCTGGATATGGCCATTGACGCTTGCGTTGATTTTGTCAGAGCTACCAGGATGCCTTTCATATCCGGTAAAGACAGTCTTTCCAGCACATACCGGGGCAAAGACGGCACGGTAATCAAAATCCCGCCCGTCCTTTGTGTTTCTGCATTCGGTCGCATCCCTGACGCCGCAAAAACTGTTTCGGCAGATTTTAAAGCAGCGGGCAGCCATATTGTCCTGTTAGGCTACCGCAATACGGAAGAAATAGCTGGTTCAGTCTACTGCCAGATTCACGATGCCCTGGGCAGCAACCTGCCCAGGATAAACCCCGCCGATTTAATGCGGGTGTTTAAAGCGCTTTACCCCGCTGTCAGTTCCGGTAAACTGCTGGCCTGCCATGATATCAGCGAAGGCGGCCTGGCTGCCGCTCTCGCAGAAATGTGTTTTGGCGGCGATACGGGCGCAGTTATAAATATCCCTGAAAATGAGGACGCGGTAAACTTCCTGTTCAACGAAACCGCAGGCTGCTTCCTGGCCGAGATTTCTTCCAGCCTGGAACCGGCAGTAATTTTTGGCGATATTCCATGTAGAATAATTGGCGTGACCTCAACAGACAAAAGTATAACAGTAAAGCAATCAGGAGATGAATTATTCACCCTGGAACTGAATGAATTAAAAACAGCCTGGCAGCAGCCAATGAAGGA
>JAQVLS010000208.1 GCA_028704035.1 Desulfotomaculaceae bacterium
ATCTAAAAATCCCCAGTTCCCTCTTTTTATCGTCGCTTTTGTGGTCAGCTTTTCCATGGCCATGTTTGAGAGTACCTTTGCCCTATTTGCTGCGGCGAGGGTCGGTTTCGGCCCCAGGGAAATGGGAATTCTTTTTACCATTATAGGTGTTCTGAGCGTAATCATTCAAGCAGGTGCAATCGGTAGGCTTGTCAACAGGTTCGGCGATGCAATGGTGATAACTGCAGGTATCGTTATTTCTGTAATCGGTTTCCTCCTTCTCATGGTTGCCCCCAATGCTGCTTTTATAATCGTTTACACCGGGATATTCACCTCAGGGAACAGCCTTTTGCGGCCCAGTATTTCCACACTGGTCACCAAAACGGCACGTGGGGAGGAGCAGGGTTCTGCGGTGGGAATAATGCAGTCCTTTGACAGCCTGGGACGTATCCTGGGCCCGGTAACCGGCGGTATTATCTTTGATTTTAATATCAACTTCCCCTATCTGTTCGGGACATTAGTATTAATTGCGGTTTTGCTTTTTTTTAAACGTCACCAGGCCAGATTTTCAAAAGAATTACCGGAAAATCGGTAATCGCGCTAGGAACACCCGTTGCGTTTTAGAAGACGGGCGCCCAGGTAACCAGGGGCAGCTCAGTATGGGGGAAATCCCTGCTATCCGGCCTTACGCGCACCGAATACCCGTAGGAACCCTGCGGCAGGGTCAGGCTGCCTTTATAACGATAGACATTGTCGAAAACCTCCCCCTCCAGTTCCATCGGCACAACTACGATATTTCTTAGTTCGCCTTCCACTACCTTCCCGTACACAATCTCAAGGATGACGCTCCCGGTATAGATCAGGCCCAGGTTGACCACAGCAGATATCTTTATCTCCTCGCCGGCAAGCATTTTTGTCCTGCCGCTTGATTCCACTGAAACAAAAGAAACCTGGTCCCAGTATTCAATAATAAGTTTTTTGAAATTGCCGGCGTGATTGGCCAGGTAATTTTCATTTGCCGTGAACAATTTCCCCCTGTCAATTGCCGGTATATAAAAGCGATCGGTGTATTCCGCCACCATCCGGCCGGTGTTAAAGACCGGGGCGATAGTTTTTATCGTTTCTTTCATCATGCGTACCCACTCCGGTGAGAACCCGTCTTCTCTGCGATAATACATCGGTATAATTTTTTCCTCCAGCACGCTGTAGAGCGAAAAGCAATCGTCCTGATCCTGGATATCTTCGTTTAAATATTCACGTTCGGAACCAACAATAAAACCGTTTTTACCATTATATGCTTCGGGCCACCACCCGTCCAGAGTACTGACGTTGATTAACCCGTTTAATGATGCCTTCAGCCCGCTGGTACCGCTGGCCTCCATCGGGCGGCGCGGTGTGTTGAGCCATACGTCCACCCCCTGTACCAGGTGGCGGGCGAGGTGGATGTCATAGTTTTCCAACAGCACTAACCTGCCTCTGAATCCGGGCCTTTGCGAAAAATCATATATTTTTTTAATCAACTCCTGCCCCAGTGTGTCAGCCGGGTGGGCCTTGCCGGAAAAAACAAACCGCACCGGCCGTTCATTGTTGTTGAGCAGGCGTTCCAGTCTCTCCGGGGTGCGAAAAAGGAGTGTCGCCCTCTTATATGTGGCAAAACGCCGGGCAAAACCGATGGTAAGGATATCGGGGTCAAGATAGCCGTCTATTTCTAGTATGCTCTGGATCGGCTCACGGTTGCGCCTGCGCTGCTGCTTCAGGTTAGTCCGCGCAAAGGAGATCATCTTTTCTTTGAGCAACCGGTGCACTCTCCACAGTTCCCGGTCAGGTATCAGGTCAACCTTATTCCATATTTCTTTTTCATGGGGCTGCTCAAACCACCTTTTGCCAAGATAGCGAGCAAAAAGATCCTTAATTTCCTGGGCCAGCCAGGTCCCTACATGGACGCCGTTGGTGACCGAGGAAACCGGTATCTCCTCTAGGTGTAAGCTGCCATACTCGGGCTGGAACATTTTTCTGGACACCTCTCCGTGCAGGCGGCTTACACCGTTGGCAAGAAAAGCGTGACGCAGCGCCAGCAGGGTCATATTGAAACTGTTTCGCTCCGCGTCCCAGGCTAAACCTTTAAGTGTTTTAATATCAATACCCATTTCGTTAATCATGTGTGCAAAATGTTTTACAATTAATTCTTCGATGAAAAGATCATGGCCCGCCGGAACGGGAGTATGAGTGGTAAAAATGGTGGAAGCCCGCACGACTTCCCTGGCGGTGTCAAAGGGGACCATGAAGCGCATCAGTTCTCTGATCCGCTCAATAATTAAAAATGCAGCGTGACCTTCGTTGATGTGCCAGACACTGGGATTAATCCTCATCGCTCGCAGAGCCCTTACTCCCCCAACTCCCAGGACAATCTCCTGGGAAATTCGGTACTCCCGGTCACCACCGTACAACTGTCCTGTCAGGTTGCGGTCCTGCGTCGAGTTCTTAGAAGTATCGGTGTCAAGCAGGTAAATTGTGACTATCCCCACTTTAACCTGCCAGATCTGGACAAAAACTGTCCTGCCCTGCAATTCCACCGTCACATCGAGTTGGCTGCCGTCGGGGTTGTTCACAGGCGTTATCGGCAGTTCATAAAAATTGAGGTGCGGATACTCGGCCTCCTGCTCTCCCTTACTGTTTATCCTCTGATGAAAATAACCCTGTTTATACAGCAGACCGACACCGATAAATGGCAGGCCTAGATCGCTGGCTGATTTACAGTGGTCTCCCGCCAGCAGGCCCAGTCCCCCGGAATAAATGGGGTGAGATTCGTGCAGGCCGAATTCGGCGGAAAAATAGGCGATGATGTCTTTTCTATAGTCGGGGTATTTCTTACTAAACCAAGTCTCCCGGTTGATGTAGCGGTTGTATAAATCAAGGGTCCGCTTGTAAAGGACCAGGTAGTCCTCGTCCTGCGCCGCTCTATCCAGATCTTCCTTTTGAACACGCATAAGAAATTTGACCGGATTATGCTGGACTTCCCGCCAGAGTTCAGGATTGATTGACCTGAAGAACTCGATACCGGCGGGGCTCCAGCTGAACCAGAAATCATAAGCAATGTCTCTCAGCCGGCTGATAGGTTCCGGCAGCTCGGGTGTTACCGATACTATACGGAAAGGAAACATATTACAGCCTCCCGGATTTCTTGGAAAACTTCTACTCCGCTCCTGTTAAATCCTTTAAACCATGGTAAAGATATTTAATAGCTGGCTTTGCATAAAGCTATTACTTTATATATTATGCATATCCGCGCTGACCGGAACCAAAACCTTATATTGGCTCAACCTGAGCAGAGGGCTGGTGAATTTATGTCTTTGAAAACTTAAAAAATGCAGGACTTTTTGTTTTATATTCGAA
>JAQVLS010000209.1 GCA_028704035.1 Desulfotomaculaceae bacterium
TTTGCCGATCATTATCCTATCCCTTACCGGAAGATAATTTAAATGTCACAGTATTATAATGCCGATACAGTGAAAAAATATAATAGTTTATTATGGTTTTATGAACATAATAAGAATATTCCATAATTTAAAACATTGTTATCGGAGCTAAGAAAATGGATCTTAATGCGGAACTTATTATATCTGTCGTTGCGGCGGTACTGGCTTTATTAACGCTGATATTTATCATCGACTGGCGTTACTTCCGGGACTGGGTAGTTATATTCTTATTCAAATGTGTTTTGGACTGCCTCTGGGGTAGTGCGGCCGTTAACACGTATAAATTAGACTACCCTTTCCGGCAGTTTCCCCAGTACTGTGATGCAAGTCTCCTTTTTGAATTATGGGTTTTTCCCATCCTGTGCCTGTTATACAACCAGATCACACGGGAGCGCGGCGTCCGGCCGATCCTGTGCTATGCCGTGCTGTTCAGCGCCGTTCTGACTGCGATCGAATACCCCCTGGAGTTGTATACCGACCTGATTGAATACCTTAACTGGAGCTGGTTTACCACTTTTTACACTTTGACTATTACATTCCTGTCTTCCAGGGCTTTTATCGCTTTCTACCGTTGGGGCTGCGACCATTTCAGCCCAAAAGAATCCAGTCATAAAAAATAAAAAGTATAACCGGCCAGCAGACCGGTTATAGCAATTAAATTATTATACAAATCAGGCCGCCTGAACCCTCGTTGGCAATCCGCTGGAGAGTCTCCTGCAGCTTAGCCTGGGCGTTTTCCGGCATTCGATGCAGTTTGTTCTGGATGCCTTCCCGGACCAGGTCATGCACAGACTTGCCGAAAATTTCTGAATTCCAGATTTTTTGCGGGTTGTCTTCAAATTCCCTGAGCATGTACTGCACGAGTTCCTCGCACTGTCTCTCCGTACCGATGATCGGAGTGATCTCGGTAGTGATGTCCGCCTTGATCATATGCAGTGACGGGGCGCTGGCCTTCAGCTTGATGCCGAAACGATTGCCCTGGCGGATCAACTCCGGCTCTTCCAAGATCAGTTCGTCCAGGGTCGGGCTGACAACGCCGTAGCCGTTTTCCCTTACCTCATTCAGAGCGTCGGAGACTTTGTCATACTCTCTTTTAGCTACGCTCAAGTCTTTAACAATGCGGAATAGTTCTTTTTCCCCTTCGATATTAAAACCGGACTGTTCGCTCAACACCTGGTAGAATAAAGACGGGCTGGAAGTAATGCTGATATCTGCCGAACCGGTACCGGCATCTATGCTGTGCAGTCTGACCTGGTCCACAAAGTCATAATCAGCCAGTGATTCCACCGCGCCGTCGACATCCCTCAGACGCCGCACGTTTTTAACCGTTTCCTGAATCGATTTTTCAAATTTATCGCGGAGCCAGTGCTTAATTTCCAGTTCCTCCACCCAGGGCGGCAAGTTAATATTAACCTCGTTCACCGGGAATTCATAAAGCAGTTTTCCCAATATATTCAGTATATCTGCCTGGGCCATCTGGGCACAGTCGACGGGAAGCACAGGTATATCATACTTCTCGCTTAATTCGGCGGCTAGGTCGGCAGCCTCCTGCCCCGCCGCGACCGTACTGTTAAGGAGCATCAGGAAAGGCCGGTTGATGCTTTTCAACTCTTCAACGACTCTTTCCTCCGCCTCTAGATAGTTTTCCCTGGTAATATCCGTGATCGATCCGTCCGTAGTGATTACCAGACCCATAGTTGAATGTTCGGAAATGACTTTTCTGGTGCCTACCTCGGCCGCTTCCTGAAACGGAATCGGTTCCTCAAACCAGGGTGTAGACACCATGCGGGGGCCGTCTTCTTCGTCGTAACCAAGCGCTCCTTCCACCCGGTAGCCGACACAATCAACCATGCGTATTTTTATATCTAAGTTCTCAGTAACTTGAATTTCAACAGCTTCATTTGGGATAAATTTCGGTTCGGTGGTCATTACTGTCCGCCCGGCGGCGCTCTGGGGCAGTTCATCTTTGGCCCGCTCCCGGTCATAGACATTTTGTATATTGGGTAGTACCATTAATTCCATAAACCGTTTGATGAAGGTTGATTTGCCGGTGCGCACGCCGCCTACCACGCCGAGATACAGATCCCCTCCTGTACGTTCCGCAATATCGCGGAAAAGATCATTCGTCTCCATATACACACTCCCTCCTTAAAAAATTTGACGAGGCAGATCTATATAAAAGATTGCATCCCTCCCCGCATACAAAGAGTTAAATATCAAATCCCCCGTGAATCTAGTCCACGTCTATTTTTTTCCAATGGAATACAATAACATTATATATATATGAGCGTGCTGGACGAATATTCCCTAGTAAATTAAAAAAACTAATAAAAAAACCATTATTTACCTGGAAATAATGGTTTTTATTTGGATAATCATTCAATTAATAAGTAAATATTTTAAGCCTGAACCCTTACAACTCGCGAGTTTTCCCCCTGGTCATTAGTCTGTTAACCGCGACAGCAGTGGATAGTCCTTCAAAAAGCACCTGGTGTATCTGTTCGGTGATAGGCATCTCTACCGTTAAACCCTGTGCGAGACGCCTGGCAGCCCGCGTGGTGCGCACACCCTCGACCACCATTTTTACCTCAGACAGGGCTTCATCAAGTGATTTTCCCCGGCCTAATGCGATCCCGGCACGACGGTTGCGGCTGTGCATACTGGTACAAGTCACAATCAGGTCTCCTACTCCGGCCAGACCCGCGAATGTCAGCGGGTTAGCCCCCATCGCCATGCCCATGCGGGATATTTCGGTGAGCCCTCTCGTCATCAGAGCCGCTTTACTGTTGTCGCCGTAACCTAGGCCGTCTGCGATACCGGTTCCCAGCGCGATAATATTTTTCAGGGCGCCGCCCAGTTCAACTCCGGTAACATCAGAGCTGGTATATACTCTGAAAAAATCACACATAAACAAATCCTGGGCATACCCGGCGCTTTCCACGCAGGAAGAGGCAATAACCACCGCTGTAGGAACCATCCGGCCTACCTCCTCCGCGTGGCTGGGGCCCGATAGAACAACATACCTCCAGGCCGCTGCCACACCTGCTTCCTGGGTAAAAACCTGTGACATGCGGCAAAGGCTGTCTTCTTCAATACCTTTAGCCAGGTTTACCAATATCGCGCCGCCCGGTATATGTGATAACGCTTTGCGGACAACTTCACGAAAAGCGTGTGAAGGAACGCCAAAAACAACGGCTTCAGCGTCACTTACCGCCTGCCCAAGGTCAGCCGTAGCCTCTACACCTGCAGGAATTGTTACGCCAGGTAAAAAAGATTTATTCTCCCTGGTTTTATTTATTTCTTTAATCTGT
>JAQVLS010000210.1 GCA_028704035.1 Desulfotomaculaceae bacterium
AACTCCATAATCCGGCCTGCCTGACGTCGGTGAAAGGAGCGGAACAGCACCTATTTTTGTGCCAGCCTTAATAACAATATCAACATTATTGCCATCATAATCTAAACCCGGGGAGATACCCATATTACTCAGTATACCGTAGTTCTGCTGGATAAAGTGTTTAGCCAGGCGTGCTGCTTGGGATTGTGGATCTCGTGGAACTTGCCCTTTAATAAGGAAGGCAGCTGGAAGACGAAGAATTGAGGAGTCATTAAGTTCGAAGCAAGGAGACTCCCCCGGTTTAAAAGGAGAAAATGGAGCAGATATAGAACTCTTGCGGCGTTTTGCTGCTGGTTTCATCCTTGCAAGCTCTCTATCCACTGAAGATAAGCACGAATCGGCTCTGCAAAACCTGCTACGTACCCTTGAGCCAGGTATTCTTCTAAAAGCGGTGCTAGGTTAACCTTTAATTGACCTGGAGCTTGCGCATCATCCTTTTCCAAAAAATAAGAGTGCCCAGGCACCAGTGCTAAAGCGTCCTCACCAGCATATTCAATAAATATGGACAACAAATTCTTAAACGCCTCCTGCATTAATTCTCCGGAATTATCCTGTACTACTTTCATCTGCGGCCAAAGTTTTACAAAAGAAAACCTGCGACGAACGGCTATATCTACAATAGCTATACTTCGGTCAGCGCTGTTCATAGTACCCAGTATGTATAAATTATCCGGCAGCTGTAGTGTATTATTGAAAGGCTCGCCGAAATCATATGGCAGGTCCAACTTTCTCTTTTCATCCGCCCGTGATTCCAATAAGAATATAGCCTCACCGAGAACTTTTGATAAATCTGCCCGGTTAATCTCATCAATATGAAGCAGGAACAGCTTATTGGGATTTTGCAAAGCTTCTTTAGCCGCTTTCATTAAATGGCCGATTTGTGGCGCAAAACTAAAACCAAGAGCAGCATCTGTAAGAACAGGGGCAAGTCCTCCAACAAAATTTTCATAAGTAGTATTCGGGTGGAATTGAATGGAGAAACCATTGCCCTGATAAGCTTTTTCTAAAAGACGTAAAGCCATGCGGGTTTTACCCGTACCTGGCGGTCCCTGTAGAATAACATAACGGTTTTGCTGGAGAAGTTCCTGCACCTTATCTTCAGTAACATCCGGCATTAAGTAGGCAAAATACCCTGAGCGAATCTTTTCACTTTCTTCTGCTGCCGATTTTAACGGATATATGCCACGTTCCTCAAACATTAAATCGAGAAATGCCTTCAGCGCATCTGCCGTAGCGGCATTGTCGCTATTAGGCACAAAAAAACCATAAAGAACTTTGCCATATCTATCAAAAACAGAATTATAATTTGGAAAAAGTTTTTTGATATTGCCTGGAATGTCAAGGTCTACTCGTACGGGATCTTGTTTTGACCAGGCAACTAGATTGCCTTGCCCGTGTTTCTTGTTAAGCCAGTTACATATAGCTGAAACTTTTCGTCCGTGTCCAGGACGGGCTAGAACCTCTTCATCCGGGCTCAAGCCTTGAGTACCAACACACATTGCTATAAGACATGGTGCATCCGGAACAGGGAAAACAACTAAACTCATACCGCCGTACTCTCCGGAATCAGGATTTGAAGGGTGAATAAGGGATGCGTAAGCAACACCTTTATCTTGCTTGATTTCTGGCGCACGAAGGGTTACAGAATTTTTAGCTCTTTCTTTATATCTACCATTTTTAGCTCCATAGAGTTCATTAAAAGCACTCTTGCTTCTCTCGGTCCAATCTTCTATTCCCTGCATGTGGATTAGGTTAATTAACTTTTTCATGGTTCTCTCCTTATAAGTTAAAAATTCTGTAAAAAGAAAATGTTTGTCAACGTGCTTAAAGGTTAAGAAGTTACCTGAACATTACAATAATATTTCGACAAATTACCCCCGAAGTCCTATACATCCCCTATTCTTTTATATTGGCGGGCTCCGACCGGTAAGCGGGAACCCGCCGGTAAAATAAAAAGACCGGCAAAATTTTCCGGTCCCAAGCCCCCTATGCTTTGAGATTGGCCATCAGCCTGGCTACATCCCTGGTCTTCTCCCACTGCCCCTGGATAGTACGGCCCTGCTGCACCACCCAGGTAAGAGCCATGCAGATATGGTAAGCATTGCCGGCATAACCCGGAGCGCCGGGAACCTGCCCCAGTTTTTTCATGTCATACAGCCAGGGCTTCATCCTTGACTGCCCCGGGCGGACGACGGCGTCAAAACCCGTCAGGCAGATATGCAAAACCCGGGCCGCCTGGTAACCACCCCACAGAGCGACCACCTCATTATCCACCCAAGCAAACAACTGGTCCTGGCTTATCTTTTTCTCTAGCATGGCCGCCAGCTTTCCGCCTTCATTTTTAAAACGCTCAAAATGGCCTGCCAGATATATCGCCACATCGCCGATTGTCAGCGGCCACAGGTGTACCCGGCGAAAGCTATCCTGGTCCTCTTCCAGCAGCCCGTTGCTGCAGACCAGACGGTACCATTCGGTGTGGAACTCCAGGGCGCCGCTGCGGTCTACAGAATTGAAGCAGGTCAGCCTCATGCCCACAGGGAAGCCATCGCCCGGATCAAAACCAATTCTGTGCTGTGGAATGATCGCCCTGACCCGCATTTTTTCCCCATAGGCTGATAGGCATAGGTCTGCCTGCACCTCTCTGGGGTCTATGCTGACTTCCTCCAGGGCTCCGGCAATGACCGCAAGGATGTCACAGTGCTGTACTAGTTGATACTGTTTGGAAACAACAGCAACTGGAACCGGCGGGGCATGATTGTGCTGCCGGCTCACAATCATGTCACTGTACTCGTTTTCCATCCCGTTCAGCGCAAAAGGCACCCGCCCAAAAACAGGTATATAAGCCGCTATCTCCGAAAATACGCCGCTATGAAAACACACTTTCTGACCGCACCAGGTTTTCTCCCTTGCTTTTGCCGCCACTGTTAATCACCTCTGATAAATATTTTCCCACCATGCCTGCATTTTCAGAATAGCCTGGTAACCCGGCAGCATGTTGTCAGTAAGCGATAAAAAAATAAGCAAGCAGGAGCTTGCATGTTACCTGGTGGGGTTAGGCTTGAATTATTCGGGAAGGGGGACTGTCCCTCACTACGTTAATGTGCGAAAGTTGAGTTAATATTTTTTAACTTAAAATACCATAAGGGTATTTCCTTATTCAGTTATTTTATTGACTAATATATTTTTGCTAACATCTTTGCCTTATCATTCTTTATCTCCGGCGCTTGCGAATTGTGGCAACTTTCTACTTCAAGCGC
>JAQVLS010000211.1 GCA_028704035.1 Desulfotomaculaceae bacterium
GCATAAATTTTTTTTCCAAGTCTGTCAAAGACAAATGAATTACAGTGGGTCTGCCGTGCGGACAGGTATAGGGATTTTCAACGCCGGACAAACGCTTGACCAGGGCGTCCATAGCTGACTGCGTCACCTTATCCCCGGCCTTAACCGCGTTTCTACAGGCCATAGACGAGGCTATTTGTCTGAAAAATTCATCATACGAGGCGCCGACGCCTTTCTCGCGCAAATATTTCAGCATATCATGAAAAAAATTTTCCTCCCGACCCAGCGCGAAACCCGGCGGTATGCCCCTTAGCAGAAACGTGCTACCGCCAAAGTATTCTAAAACAAAGCCTGCCCGGTTAAACCAAAAAATGCGCTCTGTCAGGATTGCTACTTCCCGGCAATCCAGTTCCAGTGTGACCGGCAGCAGCAGACCCTGGCTGGGCCGATCACCATCGATCGCTTGATAATACTCATACAGAACCCTCTCGTGGGCGGCATGCTGGTCTAATATGTATAGACCTCCTTGCCCTTCCGCCAGGATATATGTCAGTCCGATTTGCCCAATAACATTTAATTCAGGCAAAAGCCTTTCAGCTTTTATATAATCCGCCGACTCTGCTACGGCTTTTTCAGTCATATGACTTATTACCGCTGGTTTATTGTATATCACTTGTAAGTAAGGTTTAGTGGCTGCGTCGGCGACACTGCCTGCAATATTATCTTTTTGTATCGGCTCAAGCGCTGCAGTAAACAAATTTTTTTGATATGAATCCAGCCTGGCAGACTTTTTTCCCTTGTCAAACAGCTTAGCAGGGATTACCGTTTTCGCCAGCAGCGTTTCCCTCAAGATACTGATGATCTGCCGGACTGTTTCATCTTCCTCTATCAGCCGCACTTCCAGCTTAGAGGGGTGAACATTTACATCTATTAGTTCAGGTGGGACGATCAGGTTTAATACAACCACAGGCTTTCTCCCAAGGGGCAGCAAAGTACGGTAGGCTTCTTCAACAGCTCCCGCCGCTGCCGGGCAGTGCACGTAACGCCCGTTGATAATTACGTTAATATGGTTCCTATTGCTGCGGCTGAGTGATGGCTTCCCTATGAATCCTTGCAGCGTTATACCTCTCCCTGCGCCGTCAACCGGTATCATCTGCCGGGCCTGGTTTACACCATAAACAGCAATAATCGCATCAATCGGGCTCCCGGTACCGGGCGAGTAAAAAGAGCGCCTTCTTTTATTCTTCAATTCAAAGCTAACATCAGGTCTGGCCAGGGCCACATGAGATATAATCTCATGGCACAGAGAACCTTCAATAGAAGGGCTCTTCATAGTTTTCTTTCTCACAGGTATATTAAAAAACAGATCCTTTACTACAACTGTTGAACCCGGCGGGCAGCCGGCAGTAGACCTGCTTATTATTACTCCTTCAACAGCTTCTATCCTGGTTCCGTTCAAAACATCAGCGGTTTTGGAGGTAAAGATTAAACGTGAAACCGCCGCTATACTCGGTATTGCCTCACCCCTGAAACCAAGAGTGCGGATCCTGTTCAAATCAGACGCGCATTTTATCTTGCTGGTGGCATGCCGTTCAAAAGCCAGTGCCAGATCTTTTTCTCCCATACCGCACCCGTTATCTGTAACGGTAATTGACGCTAGTCCTCCCTCATCTAGTTCGACCATTATCCTGCGGGCCCCGGCATCCAATGAATTCTCGACCAGCTCCTTAACCACCGAAAGCGGGCGCTCAACCACTTCACCGGCGGCAATCTGGTTTTTAGTAAATTCATCAAGAATTATAATCGTTGTCAAAGTTTTTGCACCTACTATCCCTCAGAGCGCCATTCATGATGACTGTCTGTAGTGTATCTGTAAAATATATCGTCGTGTTTATCCTGTAGGTAAATATAATCATATTGCGAGTCTTTCCTGGATAGCCCATACAGCTCCGCCGCTTCGCCGCGGCACCTGCCGCAGGCTGCGTGTGGCACTGAAATGCAAAGCGCCCTGCCGCTTCTGCTGTATCCGTGTTTTGCATCTGAATCAATTACCAGGTAACCGGGGCAGTTATCACACAGCCTCAGTTGTTCAGTTTGGTTTTCTTCAATGTAGTCGGTATCGTAAAAAATATGTTTTTGTCTGGTATAGTAATTGCCGGAGATTCTTTTAGCATCGGGCGAAATCCTGTCACGCATTTCCCAGCGCTGTAGCAGCTCATCTACCAGTCTTTCAACACCTTGAGCCATGTCGGCGCTTTCCTTGAAGCGCCCCGGCCAGTAATCCGGTTCCCTTACACCGCTGTAATCCAGACCGGCAAGGGCCAGTATGATGGCCATATTCACATATGGAAGGGCTGTTTCGATGGCATAGCCGCCTTCCAGCACAGCCAGATCGGGACGCAGCTTTTCCGTAAGCCTGGCATAGCCCTGCGCAGTAATCCGCATGCTGCCGAGCGGGTCTGTATAATGGTTGTCCTGGCCCGCCGAGTTGACAATAAAATCCGGCTTAAAGTCTTTTATAATAGGAAGGATTAAATTATCCATCACATAAAGAAAGCTTTCGTCGGTGGCGCCCGGCTGCAGCGGAATGTTGATAGTACGGGCGTAAGCTCCCGGGCCGCCAAGCTCATGGGTGTATCCGGTACCCGGATATAGGGTGCGACCGTCCTGGTGAAACGAAATGAACAGCACATCAGGGTCGTGCCAGAAGATGTCCTGGGTTCCGTCACCGTGGTGCGCGTCTGTATCGATAATGGCAATTTTCTTCAGCCCGTGGCGGGAACGCAAATGATCTACCATTATCGCTTCGTTATTAATATTGCAGAAACCCCGGTTGCCGCGGACAACCCTCATGGCATGGTGTCCGGGCGGCCTGACCAGGGCAAAACCGTTTTTTATTTCTCCGCCCACTATTTTATCTGATAGCAAGATCGCCGCGCCTGCAGCGATCAGGTGGGCCTCCGTAGTTTGTTTTTCAACAGTAGGCACACAGAAATGCAACCTGGCAACGTCATGGATATTAGCTAGAGAAGGCTTATATTCCTCTATTTGAGGCAGATCCATAATGCCCTCTTCAAAAATCTGGTCCCTGGTATAGAGCAGGCGCTCCTCTCTTTCAGGATGGGTGGGTGTTATAGCCCAGTCAAAAGCAGGAAAAAATATTAACCCTGTTTTTTTGTTTTTATCCATTAAAATCACTCCCCAACCCCGATTCTGGCATTAATTCCCCTTGGTGTCTGCACCGTGATATCATAAAGCCTGCCGGTCGTGTTCCAACCCCTGACCATATTGAATACCTCCTGGCGGATAACCTCA
>JAQVLS010000021.1 GCA_028704035.1 Desulfotomaculaceae bacterium
GGCAGGTTTCGCTAGTGAAAATTTCCTTCACCAGATGATCCTGGTTAAAAAGATCAGCAAACTTATTTGGACGCAGACCCGATACTTCATTCTGGACACGCATCCACAGGGCCTCATAGGACTTAAACCCTCTTTTCTCGTCGTGAATTAATTCCGTCCGCCCGGCAAAGACAAAAAATGCCCCCTCGAATCCGGCAAAGTCGTCCACCAGCTGCCGCAGGCTCTCGTAGACCTCGTTGCGGGCGGCCTTGCCGTATAGCGCCCGCCCTTCGGGCCCGCGCTCAAGCAACGCGCTTAGATCATCCACCACCGCGCATAGTCCCGGTCGGCCGCAGAGCCGCAGCAAATGGAGAAAAGACACCATCATGTGCCTGGCGTTATATTTATCGATACGTGTAAAAATCCTCAAAGGCTTTAAAGACCTGGCGGGTACCTGTCTGCCTTTCAGCCATTCCTGCAGGGTTTCCTTCTGCCCATCCGCCAACCGGCGCGAACCCAGGTGATGAGCACAAAGCTGAGTAAACGCCATCGCAAAGTTATGGTTTATTTTCCCATCCAGGTAAAGCCCGTCAAGCTTTTCCTGGATCTCGCGCCGCAAACTGTCCGGCGCCCGGCCCCGCTCCTGCGCCCAGGCAAAGAGATCCTGCTCCGGATTAAGCTGAATAGGTTCATAACCCAGGCTTCCTATTACATTATCGCAATAAGATGACACCAAGGATTCCACATCCACTGCTTCCAACACGGCCTGGTAGAGCGAGTCAAACTTATTTAGACGCATTTGGCGGGCACTTGTAAAAAATGTGACATAGCCCAACTGCCGGGCCTCTTCCAGTAGCAGGAGGAGGGCGTGCGTCTTACCAGAGCCCGGCTTGCCGGTGAGAAATTTCACTTTGCTGCCGCCGCAAGCGATATAATCGTCCAAATAGCAATCCCGCCAGAACTGCCAGATACCCTCCTGCTCTCCTAGCGTGATTGATTTAAGCACCTGCAGATCCAGCGGCGGCTCACCGCGTCTCAGGCTTTCCAGCGCTGATTCCCTGAATGCCGGCTCCAAAGCCTATCCCTCCTTATAAAACTTCATCACACCAAAGCGTTGTGCCTGCCCCCGGGCGTCCAGGACCACCATCGCCTGCCTAGTGTTACGCACATTACCCAGCCAGAGCCTCCTGCCGTCCGGCGCGCTCAAACAGCCGCTTTTCAGGACCCGGTGCAAGTCGAAGGCAAATAACTGCGCTGGATAATCACGTTTTTGCCGTGGTAAAGGAGTGAGGATGTTATAGACATCTTTCAGCAGAACTTCCTGCTCGCTGACATCAATCTTAGTCTTGGCAATCTGTTTAGCCATTTCTGTATCGTATGCCGCCGCCAGGGACTGGAGAAAACGCTGGGTGTCGAAAGAAGCCGCGTTTAAACGTTCAATGCTTTTCTTCAAATGCGCGGCCAGGACGCCGGGACGCAGGTTGCGGTAGACACGGTCGTCGATGGTGACCATCTCTTTTTCCGGCAGGGCCTGAATTTTAAAGGGAAGGACTTCGTAAACCGGGTATTCCGTTTCAACGGCCAGGTTTTCCGCTGCCAGGGCTTCCATAAAGCCCCTGTGAAATTCTTCTTGCAGATAAACCTGCAGATTAAAAGACGGCAGCTTCTCCTGTAAGCCCTGCAGTGTTTCCTGCTGTTTGTTCAGCAATTCTCCGTAGCGGGTCATAGCCTGCTGCAGGGCTCCCATGTTGCCCCCGTCACCCGCTGTTTTCATCCGCCTGACCACATTAGGCATACTGCGGTGAGTAGTGTTAAGGCTTTTGAAGTCTTCCGGCAACGTTTGGTCCAAAAATTCATCAAGAGTCTGCGACATGTATTAAAAACACCCCACGAAAATCTGACAGAATATGTTATCCTTCTTCAATAGCAATAGATTATCCTTCTCTTTATTTGTAATCTTCAAGAGAAAAAAATTGGTAATCAATGGGACACTACCAATGATCTTCCTCCCTGGATTCTCCACCCTGGTTCTTCATTACCACATCATTGACTTAATTTGTTTTTTATCATTTTGGTCAAGTAAATCCCCGGCCAGCGCTAAACTAATAAATTGTTCAACCTCATCCGGATACCAGCCTTTTCTTATTACCATAAGCACTTCTAAAATATCGATTAATACCGGTTTCCTTATTGTTTCTTCAATATTCGGGATGCTGACAGATATCAGCCTGTCGGCAATATTTAAATACAGTTGTTTCTTATAGGGAAGAATCTGATGTAAAGACTGGATACACTGACGTATTACAACAGGGTTTTTGTCATTCAGGCACAGCAGGTATGCATCGATTGCCTCATCGATTTTATTTTTCCTATCCCATTTTGTATTAGCAGCAATAAGCATAATGCCAATGCTTCTCTGCTCGGGGTGATCGCTTTTGAGTTTCCCCTCAAACACATGCCAAAAAGGGTACACATCATTATGGTTTAAAGAGCGATCTTGCAGTAAGAGCAGTGCCTTGTTCCTAATTTTCCGGTCTTTTTCCTTTAACCACCCCACGAGTAGCTGTATATCATTTTCATCAATAGCTTCGGCCGCTTCCTGTATGGTATTTTGCTCAATTTCCAACAGTTTTTCCATGGTTATCATGTAAATTTCCCTCCTGCTCGTGGCAATATGAACTTAAACGATGCTTTTTATTGATATTATAGAGGTTGACAATTCCTTTGGCAATGAGCGCCGGGATGCATAAAGCCTCCGGGCCGGGCCTGCCGTTCCGGCAAAGTACACTGCCAGGTTTAGTCCTGCGTCCCTGGCGAGGGCTTAACGGGTTGCTCCTCTCCGCTTATAAACATCTTGTTGGTATTTTAACTGGTTGACAAAAGCCTGATAGTATTGTATGTTAAAATTAAAACATACTAAATTAATAATATTAATAGTGATTGCCACGTTTTAACACCCTATTGTAACTATTGGCATTAACTGCATAGTCCAATAATTATAAACCCGGTGAGGAGGTGCTAGAATGGACCCAACAGAAAGGATGCAAGATGGGTATGATCAAAAAGCAATTGAACAACTCAACCAGACTATAGCTTTCACAGATACGAAAATATTTTGGAAAGATGGTTATGGTTGGACGTCCCGCTATTGGGAAAGCCTAAAAGACACGGGATGGAAATTGGTTCCGTCACCCTTAGATCCAGATTATGTTGTTGCTCTGGATGAACACGGCGAAGAGTGCCTTGCGGCTGGCCCTGGCAGGGTACCTTTGTTGCAGCTGTTAACCAACTATTTTATTGGCGGCGGTTAGAATTAAGCCCGCAATGACTGGTCCCGCGATAACATCAACGCAGATTCGATACTAGGCACGCGCTGCGGCAAAGAGGTAATGGCTGCCGTCAGCGGTGCGGTTAGGAGCGATGTGGTGCGCCTGATTCAGAGCCGCACCGCTATCGCTCTAAATATATATATGGGTTTTTGCTTGAAAGAAGCGCACCGGCGCCGGTCACTAATCCGGGATTAAAAGAAGGTGTAATGTTTTGAGTTTAACGAAAGACCAGTTAGACCGTTATAGCAGGCATATTGTCCTGGACGGGGTAGGATCCAGTGGCCAGGAAAAAATCCTCGCCGGCAGGGCACTAATGATCGGAGCGGGGGGATTGGCTTCTCCCGCGGCCTATTACCTGGCTGCAGCAGGGGTGGGGACCATCGGCCTTATTGATGACGATGTTGTAAGCATCTCCAATCTGCAAAGACAGATCCTGCACTTCACAAACGACGTTGACAGGCCAAAGGTTGTTTCTGCCAAAGAAAAGCTGGCAGCAATGAATCCCGAGTGCCGGGTGGTAACTTACCATGAAAGGCTGACGGCATCGAATGTAATGGAAATAATTAAAGACTTTGATGTTGTTGTTGATTGTACCGACAACTTTGAGACCAGATTTCTGGCTAACGATGCCTGTGTCCAGGCTAAGAAGCCGTTTTTCCACGGCGCGGTGCTAAGATTTTTTGGCCAGGCTATGACTATTTTACCAGGGGGGGAGGGACCATGCTACCGCTGTGTTTTTAATTCGCCGCCGCCGCCCGCCAAAGTACGGACTAGTGCTCAGGTGGGCATAATGGGCGTTCTCCCGGGGACGATCGGTACTATTCAGGCCACCGAGGTTCTGAAGTATTTTCTGGGGATAGGTGACTTACTGGTAGGTAAGATGTTGTCATACAATGCCCTGACTATGGAATTCAGCAAAATCGAAATTGGGAAAAATCCAAACTGCCCTGCCTGTGGGGATCCAGTGGGCGTTCATAGGCGTTCATAAAGGAAAGAACTATTGACGCATCAATAAGTATATCTTTGTGATACACAGAGCCGGGGCTGTTTCCAGCCCCGGCTCTGTGTATGCGGGTTAATTGCTTTGCAGCATTCTGACCAGAGACTGTGCAGCCTCGCCCCTGGTGACCACTGCTTTAGGTTTAAATTGTCCGGCTGCCGGCTCAATCAGGCCGAGTCCTGCTGCCAGCGCCACATGTCCCCTGAGGTGTTCAGAGATGGCGCCGGCGTCGCTGAAATCAAGCTTATAGATATCGCCCAGCCTGGCCACTTTATATAAATTCATGGTATGGATAGTGAGACGGGCCAAAATCTCGCGGTTGACAGGCAGATCAGGGTCGGGGTTTTCCCCGGCCTGGATGATGCCCAAACGCGCCGCCATTTTATAATACTGCTGATACCACGGCTCCTGCCCGGCAGCACCCTCACGGTAGACCGGCGCCGGTACCCAGGCGCTGCTTTTAACCAGCATCGTGATTAGTTCTGCTTGAGTAACGGCGTCATCCGGGCGGAATTTACCGCCGGCGGTGGTTACTATCCCCGACCGGGCCAGCGATTCTACCGCTTCACGCGCGGGATGTCCGTCCAGATCGGTAAGTTTTTGATCTTTATAAGATGGGGTAACAACACTGCCATTGTAATTAAGCAGTTGACCGGTAAAGGCGTTCAGCATGGTAAAGTTCTTGTCTGCAGTGTGGTAGGCCAGGTAGATTTCATCTTTACTTTCCCCGCGTATCTTCAAGTAAGTAGGCTCCAACCACAACCGCAGGTAGGCCGCGCTCAAAGGGGCCTCCTTAAGATATATATCTGCGGCCTTCTCCATGCCCATTACCCCTTGCTGATCGGGGAACACAACATCCCACCAGGTCATCCGGTAACTGGTGATTTCGCCCGTGGCGCTGTCCACAACCACGTTGAAACCGTTATCAGGAAACTGTACGCCTTTGGCCTGGCGGACCCAGTTAAAATTGTAAGCGATGGGCTGAGGCGCGCCTCCTCCCATTATGGGGTAGTAATCCGGCCTACAATTAATGTAAACCACCTCGCCCCATCTGCCGGGCTGGGCTTTTTTAATATAATTCCCGGCGATTTTAAGGGCTTCTTCTTCGTTGAATTTTACTCCCGAAGATTTTGCCGACTCGTAATAAATGGGGTAGGCGCCGGTATTAAACGAGATTAGTTCGCCGCCGGCGGCGTTCACTGCAATATCCATCATCTTGCGTTCCGTATTGCTCCCGGCCTCCCAGCTAAAATGCCAGGTTTTTAGGTCGTTAAATAAATAGTCCTGCTCCAGCCTGCTGTTGATCAGGACATAATCACCAGGCACCGGCACAGCGGTTGTGGCCAATTTCAGAGCCTTATCTTTAGAAAGCAGGTTCTTGGCCTCTCCAACGGCAGCTTCCTCCATGGGGGAAAGAGGCATGGCCTCATTGCGGCTCATCTCCTTCATGGCGCCACCGCCCCCAGCCATGTCATACCCGTAGAAATCGTTCTCTCTGCTGAGGACCTTGCCGTTAAGGGCGTTGATTATCACCCGGTCCCGCTGGCCCGGCAGACGGTAAACCAGCTTCAGAGGCGCCTTGCTGCCACCTGGTACACGTTCCCGGAAATAATACAATTGCGGACCGGCTTCACTGCGGAATACCTGTTCGGCCTGCTGACGGCTGATCATGCCGGCTGTGGCAGGGAATCCCCCGGTGTCGTCCCAGCTCAGATCAAATCTTGTCACCTGGCCGGTGTCACCGCTTATAGAAATGTCGATTCTATTCTCGGCAAAAGGAAAACCGTTGACAATCCTGGCGTACTCGTACCGGTATTCCACCTGGCCGCGCTTGACCAGAGGGAGCGGCTGGTAATCATAATCCCGGGCAGGCTGCAGCCTGGTCGATTTAAAGCGTTCCGGCTGTAGTTTTTGTGCCAGCGCGGCAGCTGTGCCTGCCAGCTGCTCCCTGGAGTACTTCGGCAGCCCCTGAAATTCCTGGCCGGGTTCAGTGGGAATCCATGACCCCATATTCCAGATGTCTCCCGTCACACTGTCAACACGCACATGCATTTCACCGCCCTGTTCATCAGAGCAGTACCAGCGCAGGCTCCAGAACGATCCGCTGTCACTTTGATCAAACCCCGTTGAAAATTCATTTAAATTTTCCGGTACTACAAATGCTTCTTTGGCAATCCCGATCGCCTGCTCCAGGCTGACTGCCGCCTGTTGTTCTCCTGTGCCTGCCGGCGCCGTATTTTTCAGGTCGGCATTCTGTACCATTTTTGCCACCGGCAGGTCCAGATCTGTTTCAGCCTGCGCCATCACAGGCAACCAGATGAAGACGCTCAACACCAGCCCGACCAGAAAAGCTTTGATACTAATTTCCGGTAAGGAACCCATTTCCACCACTCCCTTTTAGTAAATTTTATAATAAATCCGTCTTATATAATCAGACGGACGTCACCAGAATTTGGTTCAGCGGAAAAACAAAACTAAAGAGTGTCAGGGGGGGATGTCAGGGGGACGGGGTTGTTGACACCCCGGCAAAAGGATGTCAGGGGGACGGGGTTGTTGACACCCCGGCAATATTTCACGATTATTTATCGAATAGAAACATTGCTGATGGAAAAACAAGAAGCCCTCATGTTTGAGGGCTGGGTAACCGGTCAATTCATCTGAAGGGGACCCTGCAATATTTTTTCTACTTCTTCGTAACCTGTTGGAAAGGCGTAGTTGTACCGGGCGGGCAGCGCAAAAACATAATCGGCGCTGCGATTAAGCTCGCTCGGCCCGACCGGCGCCGCTCCGATATGAAAATTGCCCTGCTGGAGCGAGTCCCACTGTTTGGGCGTGAAGATCATGATCGGGATATCCTGCCGCTGATTTTGGGCAGTCCACTGCGGGTGCCTGATGTTAAGCAGCGGGCCGGTTTCTACTGCGGCGCCGCCGCCCGGAGCTAATCCCTCCCATTTGTCCGTAATAACCGAATAACCCTGCCAACTCTCCGGCAGTGTAAAGTTAAAACCATACTGGGTATTCCTGTACACTATTACGCTGGTTTTCTCGTACTCGCCGAGTTTAACCTCGGTTATAAGCCAGCGGTCTGCTATTTTACCCAACACAAGGTCAATCGGCTTCCTGGCGGCAGCACCGCCGTTTGCCGCCTCAGCACTGGTTATCTCAATTATTTCACCCGTAACCCTGTACGCTGAATCCGATATTTTTTCAATGCCCATAATTCCGATGCGGTCAGGCCACGGGCTTGAAACCAGCCTGCCCGGGACATTTTGATGATTCTTCTGCCATTCGGCGAGCAGCGCAGGGAATACAAATTCACCATAATTATCCTGTATGCTCTTATTCACAACTTCATCGGGAGCCTGAAGCGAGACTGCCTGGAGTTTCCTGCCGAAGTTCTCCACCTGGCTCCGTACCGCCGCTTCATCCTTATCGGCAGTTTGCTGGGATACCTGCTGGGGCTGCGCGTCTTTTCCCGGCTCGCCCTTGGTACAGCCGAACAGAAAAACGCCCAACAAAAAAATGAGGATAACTGGGCCTAACTTTTTCACTTTTTGTCCACCTCTCTTGAAATCACTCCTTGCTTTTTTAGACGGAAATAAACCACCCTTTGGTTCCTCCATTCCAACCTTTCCGGGTTTCCAATTAACAGCATAACAGTATGAAAGCTGTCAACACAATAATAATAGTTCTTGACTTGCATACAAATTGCTGTGATAATATTTCAAGATGACAAAGATCAAAGGGGAGTAGCCACCGGGACAAGTACCCGGAGCAGGAGCCGTCATCACGGTAGCGATACCCGGTTTCTGCAAACCCGCAACGGTTAGGCAAGACCTTCGTATCTTCTGAATTTAGAGAGATGCGGGGGTTTTTTTCATTTAGTCTAACTTGGACAAGGAGTTTTTATTAAATGAGTACCAGCAGTATCCTGATCCTCGCCGCTGGTCTACTGACAATCCTGGCCGGCGCAAAGATTTTCACCAACGGAATAGAATGGCTGGGCAAAAAGCTTAACCTTTCCGAGGGCGCGGTCGGCAGCGTCCTGGCGGCGGTGGGAACAGCGCTGCCCGAAACTATGGTGCCCCTGATTGCTATCCTCTTCTCTCCCGTTGGAACAGCAACAGAAGTAGGGATTGGAGCCATACTGGGCGCCCCCTTTATGCTGAGCACACTTGCTTTTGGCGTGGTAGGCGTTTCCAAAATGATATTTTGCCGTGGCGAGGGCGGCAGCAGGTGCATAGATGTTAAACGGTCAATCGTGATGAGGGACTTGAAATATTTTATCTGCTTTTATTTCCTGGCGGTAGCAGCAGCATTTATCCCTTATATGGCGATAAAAGTCCCCATTGCCTTAATACTGGTTATAGGGTACGGGTATTATGTAATCAAGACTCTTGGGGACGGGGATACCCTGTCCGAATTGGATATACCACAGTTGTACCTGTGGAAAAAAAGCGAAGAGCCGCCCTTGACGGTAATTATCACACAGGTGGCTATAAGCCTTTGTTTGATTGCCGGCGGCGCACATTATTTTGTGGACGCGCTTAGCAACCTGGCAACGACTGTTATGATGCCGACCTTGATCCTGTCCATCATCATTACGCCGATTGCCACCGAACTGCCGGAAAAGTTCAACAGCATCATCTGGGTCAAGGGAGGCAGGGACAATCTGGCTATGGGGAACATCACCGGGGCGATGGTCTTTCAGGGTTCTATCATTCCAACTATCGGTATCATGCTGACACCGTGGTCGATCTCCACTCTGGCTGCTATAAGCGCGGGGCTGGCGCTGCTTTCAAGCATTATAATCTACCTAATCGTGGCCTGGAAAAGGGAACTCAGGGCTAGCCACATGATCTATCCTGTTGCCATATATGGCATATTCCTGCTGCTTATTTTTACAATGCTGTAAAGTCCTGATTTCCTGCGTTGCAACATAGAGACAAAATCAAGGAGCTCTCCTCATTCCGGCGGGCTCCTATTGCATGTGCGCCCGCATAGGCGCAGTCTCATGGATGTTGTCAACAACCCCGTCCCCCTGACAAGTGTGCGCCCGCATAGGCGCAGTCTCATGGATGTTGTCAACAACCCCGTCCCCCTGACAACCTATGGATGTTGTCAACAACCCCGTCCCCCTGACAACCTACCCCTGACAACCTACGACATGTCAGGCTTAAACCGCCTTAATCTGAGGGCATTGCCCACAACCGACACCGAACTGAAGGCCATGGCAGCGCCGGCCAGCACCGGGTTGAGCAGACCCAGGGCAGCTATCGGAATGCCTACCGAGTTGTAAAACAGCGCCCAAAACAGGTTCTGCTTGATGTTCCTGATCGTGGCCCGGGAAAGGCTGATGGCTGCCGGCACCCCCCGCAGGTCACCCCTGATCAAAGTAATGTCGGCAGCCTCGATAGCTACGTCGGCGCCCGTGCCGATGGCAAAGCCGATGTCGGCGGTAACCAGTGCCGGGGCGTCGTTGATGCCGTCACCTACCATGCCGACCACCTTGCCCTGGCGGCGCAGTTTCTCCACCTGGCCCGCTTTATCTTCGGGCAGCACTTCCGCCAGCACATTATCAATGCCCACCTGCCTGGCGATAGCAGCAGCAGTGCGCCTGTTGTCTCCAGTAAGCATCCAAACCTCGATACCCAACTCTTTGAGCCGGGCTATGGCGTCCTGTGAACTATCCTTGATCGTGTCTGCTACGCCGATTATAGCAGCCATCCTTCCGTCCGCAGCCATGAACATGGCAGTCTTGCCCTCTTCTTCAAGCTTTTCAACATCCCCGCTCAGTGCGGATATGTCAATATCGTTGTCTTTCATCATTTTCCTAGTACCAAGCAATATTCTGCGCCCGTCTATCCAGGCATCTACCCCATGTCCGGGTACAGCAGCGAACTGCTGCGGGTCAGCCAGGCTTATCCCTTTTTCTCTGGCATAATTTACAATGGCCCGGGCCAGGGGATGCTCGGAATTTTTTTCCGCCCGGCCGGCGATTTCCAGCAGCTCATCTTCTCGGCCTTGATACTCCAGCGCTGGGACAAGATCCGTGAAAGAAGGCTTTCCCCTGGTGATGGTCCCGGTTTTATCCAGCATGACGGCGTTAAGCTGGTGAGTTTTTTCCAGGTATTCGCCGCCCTTGATCAAGATACCGTATTCAGCGCCCCTGCCGGTGCCGACCATTATTGAAGTAGGTGTGGCCAGGCCAAGAGCACAGGGGCAGGCAACCACCAGGACAGCAGTAAAGTTTAACATAGCCCTGGTAAAATCACCAGGGGCGCTGTAGAAAAACCAGGACAAAAATGTGAGCAGCGCCACACCGATCACCACCGGGACAAAATAAGAGGAGATGATATCAGCCATACGCTGGATCGGCGCCTTTGATCCCTGCGCTTCCTCTACTATTTTAATGATCTGGGCCAGGGCTGTATCCTTCCCTACCCTGGTCGCCTCAAACTTGAATGTGCCCAGTTTGTTTATGGTAGCGCCGGTCACCCCGTCGCCGACCTTTTTATCCGCCGGAACGCTTTCCCCGGTGAGCATGGATTCGTCCACTGCGGAATATCCCTCCCTGATCAAACCGTCCACCGGTATTCTTTCCCCGGGGCGCACTACAACCAGGTCGCCCGGCGTCACTTCTCCCGCGGGCATCTCAATTTCCTGGCCGTTTTTAATCACCCGGGCATGCTTGGGTTGTAGGCCGATAAGCTTTTTAATCGCCTCGGAGGTCCGTCCTTTAGCTATAGCCTCCAGGGTTTTCCCCAACAGGACTAGGGTGATGATAATCGCGCTGGTTTCGTAATAGACTTCATGTATCCCAATTATGTGGCCGAAAAAGGTAGCGGTAACACTGTAAATATAAGCAGCGGAAGTGCCCAGCACCACCAGCACCGACATGTTGGCGCTCCTGCCCCGCAGCGCGATATAAGCGTCCCTATAAAAGCCCGCTCCCGCCACAAGCTGGATCGGGGTGGCCAGGGCAAACTGAAAATAATTACTCATCAAAATCTCCGGCACATAGTAGTGCAGGTTAAAAACCATCACCAGCATGTTGAACAGCAGGGGCGCAGATAAAATGCCCGAGAAAATCAACAGGGATCTTTGCCGGCCGATTTCCTTCTCTCTTTCCTGCCGCTCCGCATCTACCGCGCCACCTTCATCTAGCGAGGCTGCCCTGTATCCCAAATTTTCAACTGCTTTTTTTATTCCCGTAACATTGATTTCTGCCGGGTTGAATTCCACCACAGCTTTTTCCGTGGCCAGATTAACCGCAGCCCGGGCAATACCCGGCAGTTTATTAAGTCCCTTTTCAACCCTGGCGGAGCAGGCAGCGCAGCTCATGCCGGAAATCTTAAGCTCAGCCTTTTCCAACACCGGTTGGTAGCCGGTTTCTATGATCTTATCCAGGATCATCTCAGGCGCGATCTTTTCAGGCAAGTATTCCACGGTGGCAGTCTCAATAGCCAGGTTAACGCCGGCGGCCTGAACACCGGGCATTTTAGCAAGCGCTTTTTCAACACGGCTCGAACAGGCGGCACAGCTCATGCCTTTTATTTTTACAGTCATTTTTTTCGAATCGACCGGTCTGGCCGCACTCTGTTCAACTGATACCAAAATATCACCCCTCTAAAGGTTAATAAATGCTGTACACGGGGACGGACCGTTACCAGGATTCCTTTTCATAATATACCTAAATGTGTTGCTTGTTTATTAACATAATCTTAAGAGAAGATTAATAATGCTTACTTTGCCGCACACCATTTGACGGGCTTAGACCTGCCCCGCCAAGATGAATCGCGGTAGGGACACCCGTTGACGGGTATCCGCCGCACGGATCTACACGTGAGGAACTGCCTCATACGGCTCCTGCCTCGAGTTTGAAGCGAAACACTAGGCTATATTTCGCGCATTCTGCAGAGTCCGCTCAATGGTCTTTCATCCTCTTCTCTATGCCGGTTTATCCCGGCGCTTTCGGTGCGTCCCCGGTTTGATGGCGGGTTAAAATCCGCCCTGCAGTAGAACGGGGACACACCTCTCCCACTTTCTGCATGTTGAGGCGTGTCCCCGATTGGAGTATAGATATGTTCCCGATCGAAGGGCTAGGGGAATAAATCCGTGATTCGGGTCATGAAGAACAAAGGTGTCAATAACCCCGTCCGAGACCACTGAAAAACATCCCATAACAATTGGAAACTATGGTATAAGAATGCAGGATAGTATAGAAAAAACCCCCGTAATTTGATATAATAGAGTCGCACAAACACTAATATCAAGGGGGTTTTTCCATGCTTAGAGACAAAAATAATCAACTAAGCATCTACTCAATATTATACAATAAAATACCCGAAAATCACATACTAAAACTAATAGAAAAAGCGGTAGACTTCAGTTTTGTAACAAGTCTATTAGAAAAATCATACAACAAATATTATGGGAGACCGGCAAAGGATCCGGAAATGATGATAAAACTATTAGTATTACAATATTTATATAACCTTTCTGATGAAAAAGTTATAGAAGAAGCCTCGCTAAACATTGCACATCTTTGGTTTCTTGGCGTTAATCCAAATGATGAATTACCCCACCCTAGCCTACTTGCAAAATTTAGGGTACATAGATTGCAAGACGTAACACTAGATGAAATAATAGTAGAAATCGTTAAACAATGCGTAGAAAAAGGAATAATCAAAGATACCAGCATTAGCATAGATGCAACCCACACAGAAGCCAACACCTTTAAGGCTGTTCCAGAAAGAGTGATGAAAAGGCTAGCTAAGAAAATATTTAAAACTTATGAAGAAGAATCCGGTGAATTACCCGAGAATATAGACCAAAATATTCCCGACTACAAGAAAATTGAAAATCATAAAGAAGCAAAACAAACCATGAAAGACTATCTTGAAAAAGAAATAGAAAAAGTT
>JAQVLS010000212.1 GCA_028704035.1 Desulfotomaculaceae bacterium
TGTCACAGGCTTTTGCTATAATACCGGGTGTTTCCCGCTCCGGTGTAACCATGACCGCGGGGCGGGCTCTTGGCCTTACCCGCGAAACCGCAGCGCGTTTTTCATTTTTGCTGTCCACCCCGATCATTTTTGGCGCGGGGGTAATGCAATTAAAAGATATAGCGCTCTCAGATGTTAATATCGCTTTCATCACAGGGGTTGTATCGTCCGCCGTAGTCGGCTTCCTGTCAATTGGTTTTCTGCTGAGATACCTGTCAGAACGCAGTTTCGCCCTGTTTGTATGGTACCGGTTCCTGGCCGGGTTTGCGGTGATCACGCTGGCTTATGTAAGAATGTAATAGCTCTCACAGATTAGATTTGCAGTAGCGAAGGGTCCTCTCAATATGCCGGGAGGGCTATTTATTTAAAGGAATTTCAGCCAAACTGTGGTATATTGTTTTTGGAGGAGGAGTGAAGATGGGCGCCATGAGTCAGATCAAAGACGAACTTAAATACGAAATATTTGGCATTGCCCTTGTGGCGCTGGGTGTTCTAGGCATTGTTTGCCTTCTTTTACCTGATGCCGGGCTGATCAGCGGTTTTATAGAAAAAGCGTTAAAAAGCATCGCCGGCGAGGGGCGGTTTATCTTCCCTTTCCTTTTAATCCTGATTGGGGCAAAACTTGTGCGCAACAGGGTTCGGGCCAACATTTCCGAAAGAATGTACGGGGTGATATTGTTGTTCCTGATCGCTCTCGCGTTGTTTCACCTGGTGATTCCGGTTGAGGATTCTTTTTCAGCAGGCTTTGCAGGTGATGGAGGAGGGTTGATTGGAGCCCTAATCAGCTTTGTTGCTATAAAATCCTTTGGCATCATCGGCACATATGTTATTTTAATTGCTTTTGGTCTGATCGCGCTGCTGCTTCTGACCAGTCTATCAACTGCGGCCATGGTGAAAGGTTTTACCGCGAAAGTGCGGGAAACCTTTAAAAGTGCCGCACGAGGCATCATGAATTTCCTTTTTGAAGAGGTGGAAGATGAAAAAGCAACGGAGTCTGCCTCGCCGGTCATTATTGATCATGAGGGGGAGCAATTTTCGATAGTTAAGGGGCAGAGCAGAATAAAAGAAGAGAGAGAAAAAGAACGGAGATCTGTATCGCCCACCGTTATTAAAAATGTTGAGATTTCCCCTGACATTGCCAAAAAAAATACCACAGAGGAGCCACAAGAAGCCGAAGAGATTTTTCCTGTGTTTGCTAAAAACTATATGCAAGAATTATCCTCATTCCAATTGCCGCCCATTTCTATTCTTGAGCGCCCGCACCGGCTTAAAAACAATCGTTTAAGTAAGGATATCAGTGAAAATATACATATATTGGAGGAAACCTTGGAGAGCTTCGGGGTAAAGGCCAAGATCCTCCAGGTTTCCAGGGGGCCGGCCATTACCCGCTATGAAATCCAGCCCCCTCCCGGCGTTAAAGTCAGCCGGATTGTCAGTCTGGCAGATGACATCGCCCTGTCAATGGCTGCGTCGGATGTGCGCATCGAGGCGCCTATTCCCGGCAAGGCCGCCGTGGGAATAGAGGTGCCGAATAAAGAGATTTCTATGGTCCATCTGAGGGATCTTCTCGAGGCGCAGGAATTTGTCCAGTCAGGATCTAAGCTTACAATGGCGCTGGGCAAGGATATCGCGGGCAACCCCGAGGTTGCCGACCTTGCTAAAATGCCGCATTTATTGATAGCAGGCGCAACAGGCTCCGGTAAAAGCGTATGTCTGAACACGTTAATTGCCAGCATCCTTTTTAAAGCCACGCCGGATGAAGTCAAGCTGCTGATGATAGATCCCAAAATGGTTGAGCTGGCGACCTATAACGGCATACCACATCTGGTAAACCCGGTAGTCACCGATTCCAAGAAAGCTGCTACGGCACTGCGCTGGGCGGTCAGAGAGATGGAACGCCGCTATGAATTTTTCGCGCAGGCGGGAGTGCGCGATATAACCCGTTACAACAAATTGTTTAAAAAAAAGGAACCAGGCGGCGGGCAGCCTCTGCCCCTGATAGTTGTTATTATTGATGAGCTGGCTGACCTGATGATGGTTGCGCCGGCGGACGTGGAGGACGCTGTATGCAGGTTGGCGCAGATGGCGAGAGCCGCCGGCATACACCTGGTTGTCGCTACCCAGCGACCTTCCGTGGATGTGATCACGGGGCTGATAAAAGCCAACATTCCATCAAGAATTTCATTCGCTGTTTCATCCCAAATAGATTCCCGTACTATTCTGGACATGTCTGGTGCGGAAAAACTGCTGGGGAAAGGTGATATGCTTTTTTACCCTGTGGGAGCGCCCAAACCGGTGCGGATTCAGGGAGCGTTTCTGTCGGACCGCGAAGTGGAGGATCTGGTCAATCACCTTAAAAAGCAGGCCGAACCGATTTATGACGAGGAGATACTTTCCTCGGAACCGGAAGAAGAAGCAATGCCCAAAATAGAGGACGGGCTACTGCCGCAGGCGGTTAAGATCTTTATCGAAAGCGGTCATGCCTCCATCTCCATGCTGCAAAGAAGACTACACATAGGATATGCCCGAGCTGCGCGTTTGATTGACATAATGGAACAGAGAGGCATTGTGGGCGGCTACGAGGGGAGCAAGCCACGGTCCATATTAATGACGTTGGAACAGTATAACCAGGTTTTTAGAAAGGCAAAATAAATAAAACAAATCCTGTCAATCATAATTATTATGTAAATTTTATGAAAGTATTTTAACAAAAGGGAAAGCCTAAACAAAGAAAAATTCCTATGCTGCCGGGTATTAGATGCCGGCGGCTTAATCGGGCCATACATTAAAGTTGTATTCTGATCGTAGCTATTAATAATTATGAGGTTTTTAGAAAGGCTTAATATGATCGCAGAAATTACAATTGAGAAAGCCCTCAAAATGGAAAACGCCCTGTTGCTGGATGTCCGTTCAGAAGGTGAATTTAATGAAGATACAATACCGGGTGCTGTTAACGTCTCTGTTTTAAACAATGAGGAGCGGGCTATGGTAGGGACCTTATACCGCCAGGACGGACCGGTTTCCGCCAGGAAACTGGCTCTGAAGCTGACAGCGCCGCAGTTGCCGTCGAGAATAGCTGTGGTGGACCAGGCTGACGCCGGTAACCTGGTCGTCTTCTGCTGGCGCGGAGGCGAGCGCAGCCGGTTTATGGCTTCCGTGCTTGATACCCTTGGTTATGATGTTTATCGCATTAAGGGAGGGTACAAATCATACCGCC
>JAQVLS010000022.1 GCA_028704035.1 Desulfotomaculaceae bacterium
TTATTCCGTATTCATCTGCAGTCCGGTTGCGCTTTGTGGAAATGCGCCAATTTGCCACTAGCTCTCTGCCGTTAAAAACACCTAAAACAATATTTGTATTACCCACATCGAAAACCAGAATCACAGCCACCACCGCTTTCCATATCACGCTTTAAACTATTCTACCAAAAGTGGCCGGCCTGGTGCAACAAAGATAGCAAAAATCCCCCACATACGAAGGAGTATTTCATTGATAGTCTCATTTACCAGTATTATCTTCACGTTAATCAATCGTATCATTTTAGTACCAAACCCCTTTGCAAGGTTTGTTGCGACATTATTCTCCATAAAAAGGCTATTTCCCTTTCAGCATGCAAAAATCTATTAGCCGGGAGATGCAATTGCCTAACATTTCCCCTGCCCAATTATACCGTTCAGCCTGCGGTAAAGCGCCCTGGCCATAGCAGCGGCTGCCGCCGCCTTAACCAGGTCAAGCGCGATAAAGGGGATAAAACCAATATATAAGACCTTTATCACTGAAACAGCCTGGCCCAGGTAAAGGTTTAAAATAACGTATATATAAGGAAGACCAATTAGGTAATAAACAACTATCCCTGCCACCATAGAAAGAAAGTACCGGGCAAAACCGCTTTCCTCTCTATTTTTCAACAGCGCCCCGATAACGTAAGCGCTTACGACAAGGCCAAGCAGGAATCCAAAGGTGGGTTTCAGCACATAGGCAGGACCACCAAAAGGAGGGGTTGCAAACACTGGAATTCCCACTAAACCAAGCAGGATGTAGACAATAATGCTCAACGAACCAAGCCGGGCACCTAGTAAACCTCCAGCCAGCATCACAACAAAAGGAAGCAAGCTGAACGGCACGATATTTCCACCATAGCGTACCAGCATCGCCGCCACTACTGCCAGGGCTGCAAAAACAGCGGTCATGGTAATATCACGGGCAGAATAATTGGACAATCTCCTCACTCCTAAAAATAATTTAGCAGACAACTAAACACCAGAACGCCCCCTCGAAACATAGACATTGTTAACCCTATATAAGTCTTTGGTTGACATTAATGCTATAGTAGTACTTCAAAATAACCTGTCGCATAGGAGAAAGCATTCTTTTATAAATCTTATAGATTACGATAGACGGAGAGATACCTCGCCTGATATTACCCTTTTAAGCTCCCCGCCGGGCAGGCGCAAAAGAAGCGCTCCATCCCCGTCAACATCCTCCGCCCATCCATCCCAGGAATGATTCAGCGTGCTGATACGCACCGGACAGTTTAAAGACACGGAGAGCTCTTTCCACCTTGCCAGGACCGGCGCAAAACCTTGTTCCAACCAAATCCCGTACCAGCGTTCAAACTCCGCCAGCGTGGTCTGGATCAGCTTTACCCTGTCTATTTTCCTTTTGAGCTCATTTTTTAGTGAAGCGGCGCTTTCCCGCAGTTCTTCAGGAAAGTCTATTACATCCTGGTTGACATTAATCCCTATGCCTGCCACCAGGTAATTAATCCTTTCCATCTCTGCGCTAAGCTCAGTCAAGATACCGCATATTTTCTTGCTTTCCACCAGCAGGTCGTTGGGCCATTTAATGCCTGCCTTAATTCCCGTCTCCTTCTTAATCGCCGACGCAACCGCTACGGCAGCCAGCATTGTTGCCTGGTTGGCTTCGGGCGGCATAACAGGCGGACATAAAATCAGAGAAAACAAGATGCCCTTGTATTTGGGGGTAAACCATCTCCTGCCCAGCCGGCCTTTGCCGCCGGCCTGCTCCTCAGTCACAACCAAGGTTCCCTCTGGGGCGCCCAGGCGCGCCAGTTCCTTGGCCTTGTCGTTAGTAGTAGATAAAGTGTCAAAGTAGTAAATTTTCCTACCCAAAAACCGGGTTGACAGCCCGTCCAGTATCTCTTCCGGGTACAGCCTGTCAGGTATACAGGTAAGGGCATAACCCACACGGGGCTTAGCTTCAATCTCATAACCACATTCCCGCAGAGTCTGCATGTGTTTCCAGATCGCCGTCCGCGTAACATTGAGACACTTGCAAATCTCTTCCCCGGAAACATACTCCGGACTTCTTTCTTTGAGCAGGCGCAATATGGTTTCTTTCAAGAGAGTCACCTCAAATCAATTTTAATCCAGACAAGCATTATCGTCAACCGCTTACAACAACAAAGTTGACAAAAAAACAGGAGGACGTTCTTTTTGTCTCTCTCACTAGATATTCCTCAATTGAAATACCTTCAATTGAGGAATAAAGTCGCACCTGCAATTTTTTATATCAGACAGAGGAAATGGGACATGCGCTGTTTCTGCAACATTGTATCGCACTATGACAGCGGAATGGGGACACACCTCTCCTGCGGGTATTCCTTTAGGGTCGAGGTATGTCCCCGATGGAATGGGCGGGGTGTGTTCTCGATTGTGGTGGTGAATGGGGTTATTGGTGTTTAATATCTTGCAGATCCAGGCTTATGTCAAGGGATTTGACCGAGTGGGTCAGCGCCCCGACGGAGATCAGGTCGACCCCGGCCTCAGCCACGGCCCGGATGTTTTCCTCGGAAACCCCGCCTGATGCCTCAGTCAGGGCGCGTCCGGCGATCAGGCCCACTGCTTCCCGCATCCTTCCGGGAGCCATATTGTCGAGCATTATTATGTCCGCTCCAGCGGCCAGGGCTTCGTTAACCCCGGCAAGGTCTTCCACTTCAACTTCGATCCTGGCAGTATGGGGACAACCCCGCCTTGCCGCTTCTACAGCCGGCCCGATTCCCCCGGCTATTTTAATATGATTGTCTTTAATCAGCACAGCGTCAAAAAGACCGAAGCGGTGATTATACCCGCCGCCAACCCGCACGGCGTACTTTTCAATCATCCTCAGGCCGGGAGTGGTCTTTCTGGTGTCAACGATGTGGGATTTATTCCCCGCCAGCTCTACCAGCCGAGCCGTCCTGGTGGCGATACCGGAGAGGTGCTGAAGCAGGTTAAGAGCAAGCCTTTCCCCGGTTAGGATTGCTCTCGCGTTACCGGAAATCTCAGCCAACACCATGCCGCGTTCAATCTTTTGGCCGTCCTGCGCCAGCACCCGGAAAGCAATTTCCGGATTAAGTATTTGAAAAACCATTTCCGCCGGCAGCAGCCCCGCCACAACACCATTTTCCCTGGATATGATATATCCGCGTGAAACGGCATCTGCCTGGACAATACTGTTGGTGGTCATATCTCCGGACCCTATATCTTCAAACAAAAATCTTTCAATTATTTTTCTTAGGACAAACAAATCGAGATCCATGATATTTTCCTTCCTACGACGTGTGATTCAAGCTTTCATGTAAAGCGAGATCCCGTCTTGCCAATTAGGGAAATTCCTTAGCATTTCAACGATATTATATCTTATATTTTTGTTGTAGAAACTGTACCGTAAAATCTTCCAGGGAAATTCTGTGCGGATCGAAACCGCCCAGCAGGGCCTGGGCATATTCGCGATCAAAAATAAATACCCCTTCCCCCACATCCTCCGCAATACCTATACGCACAGTCAGGTAGCGGGAAAAACCCTCGGTCAAATTTTCTTCAATCCAGCCTTCCCATGTGTACGGCACATCTTCATTATACTTGTCCATTAATTGATCGTCTTTCTTCAGTTTGCCTGCCAGCCGCTTAAATGACCAACTTCCTGTGAAGGTGCGAAAGAAAGGCCGGCTCAGTTCGTTGAAGGCGATGGACCAAATTTTTTCCGACTTGTCGCTCCAGCGGATTCCGTATAACGAGTCCTTGTCCCGGCTGAAACCAGAGGCCCCAATCAGCCGCATGTTAAGCAGCAGTTCGAGCGCTTCAGGCTTTTTCTTGAGCTTTATCCCGGTCTCTTTCTCCATATACCCGACTATATCAAAGCCGCTTTCTACTTTGGCCCTGGTAACATCAACCTTCTGCTGCAGCGCCGGTACAATTTGCACATAGTGCGGCAGGGCGTAATTACTCCCATACCAGGAGTAAAAATCAATGAGGGAGCCCCTGTTTTTTGCGTAAGAGCGGTCCGTTTCCATAAACTTAATTACTTCATCCAGATCAGCGCCCTGTTTGCCCTCTTGGATAAGTCTCTCCGCCATGGGCTGGGGGTGATACTTCAGCATAATTTCACAAAGCTGGGCCTGTCGATTTTCATCCCAGTTGTTGTATGTGTCATATAGCCATTTATAATGCGCCGCATAGAGCGGGTCCCCGTCAGCCCGTTCTTTCAGCCCGGCCCACATCGCAGTACTTTTTACATTTGCCCGGTAAATCTCCTCTGAAGATTCAAAAAGAAACACACTGAAATCTTCAACTTTTATAGTCAGGGGATTGGGCCTCTCTTCTGTCTTGTTAAAATCCAATATATCACAACCGGTAAGCAAAAGAACATAAGCCCCCACAAGCAGGATCAAACCGGTGAACTTTCTAAAAGATTTTTTCAACCCGCTCATACACCCCCTGAACGGTAGTAAATCCAAAATCATTTTACTTATTTATATCCAAAATGGAAAGATCTATAAAAAAACAAAAACTTAACGATAACAATAAAATTAAACTAAGTTGATCAATCTCCTGCTTGAAATATTAAATAGATGTTCATGTGCCATATGATCACACATATTGTCGAACTACTAACGGCTAATTTTTATCAGATTATAATACTATATACAGGGAAATGATGAAAAGATACAGAAGAATATTGCACGTTGTTTTGCCCGAAAAAAAACTGTAACACAAATGTTACAGTTTTCATATCCACAAATTTCAGGATAGTCCTTTAGTAGCCTCTGTTTTTATTAAAACAGTCATAGCAGTATACCGGACGATCTCCACTGGGCTTAAAAGGTACTTCCGTATCTGCGCCACAACCGGCACAAACTGCCGGGTGCATTTCACGCGGGGGACGGTTCCCCCGGCTACCAAAGCCTCCTTCTCTGCTGTTTCTCTGCTTGCGTGAGGCCCTGCACTGGGGACAGCGACCCGGCTCGTTGGTAAAGCCCTTTTCAGCATAGAATTCCTGCTCGGAAGCCGTAAATTCAAAATCCGAGCCACAGTCACGGCAGTTCAGGGTTTTGTCTTGATACACGAAGATATCCTCCTCAAAATTATTTGCTCAATGGTGATTCACTTATCATTGATCTCCATCACCATTTAGCGGCTGAGAAGGATAAATGAACTAAACCTATTTATTGAGCTATATTTTATTTTAACCTTTATGCGGTAAAAAGTAAAACAAATTATTATATTTTTCAAAATTTTAATATCATTGATCGATATATTAGATATAAAATTCGAAATCTTTGCTACACACATAAGGGAAAGCATGAAAGGAGAAGGAAAGGTGGAAAAACTGGTGAAAGTTGCTGCTTTTCTTGATGTTAACGAGGCTTATCTAGCCAAAGGCCTGTTGGAAAGCGAGGGCATAGAGGCCCTTTTGTTTGACGAACGTTCAGCGATTGTGGTATATACGCCCTATGCCCTGGGAGGATTAAGGCTGATGGTAAAGCAGTCAGATTTGGCCAGAGCCAAGAGCATACTGCCCGGCAAATAATAGTGCATGAAAAGCTTTCCCGGCTTTATTACAAAGTTGTTTTTTCAAACGGTTCCATTCTGCGGGGCGGGCGAGGGCCATAGTATTGGTAGTAATTACACTGGATCCGCCCGTTGTACAGCTTTCTTTTTCGGTCCGGTTTCTTGCCGAAGAGACGCTCAAAATTAGGGTGGGCGGCAAGTATGTAATAGGACCAGGTATCGAGAGATTTGAAAGCTTTTCCCATCTCCCTGTACAGTTCTTCTGTTTGCTTTATATCACCAAGGCGTTCTCCATAGGGAGGGTTGCAGATAATATAACCATACTTGTGCTTGGAGCGAATCCCGGCCACAGGGAGCTTCTGAAAAAATAATTTATCTGCAAGTCCGGCCTGCCTGGCGTGATAGCGGGCCAGACTCAACACTTCACCGTCTATATCTGAACCTATAATATGAAGAGGCTGGGTGTAAAAAGCAAGACCTTTGGCTTCCTCCCTGGCTTTATGCCAAAGGTCTTTGGGAATAACCGGCCATTTTTCTGCGGCAAACTCCCGGTTCAAACCGGGAGCCCTATTCGTTCCGACCAGCGCCGCCTCAATAGGGATCGTTCCCGACCCGCAAAAAGGGTCGATCAGAGTCTGTTCCGGACGCCAGCGGCTGAGCAGGACCATAGCGGCAGCAAGCGTTTCTTTTAGCGGCGCCTGGCTGCTCAACTTGCGGTAGCCCCGTTTATGCAGTCCCACACCACTGGTGTCAATGGTCAGGGTAGCCATATCCTTAAGCAGGGCTACTTCAATAGTATACTTGGGTCCGGTTTCCTGAAACCAGTCCCTTTTATACTTTTGTTTCATCTTTTCCACAATGGCTTTTTTTACGATGGCCTGGCAGTCCGGCACACTGTGTAGCTGCGATTTGATAGATTTGCCATTAACCGGAAAGGCAGCGTTCTCTGGAATCCAGTCCGGCCAGGGCAGGGCTCTGGTTTTCTCAAAAAGCTCATCAAATGTCAACGCCTTGAACTCGCCCATCTTCAATAAAACGCGATCTGCCGTGCGCAGCCCCAGATTCGCCCTGCATACCGCGGCCTCGTCACCCGCAAAAGTGACTCTGGCGTCTTCTACCATCAGATCATTGTAACCAAGTTCTCTTACTTCTTTTGCCACGACAGCCTCAAGTCCAAAAGTCGCCGTAGCAATCAATGTGATTTTACCCATATCCGTCTCCAATTTCATTTTGCTAATAGAATGACGGGGCTAAAACCCGTCTTAATTTATGACATGCCCCAAACAGCCGGTGTATATTCTTCTCTGTGTTTAACGCCGGAATATAATATGCTTCTGCCAGCGCTGGTACGTATCCGGGCAGTCAACCCGGTAGTGCCCGCCACGGCTTTCCCTGCGGGCCAGGGCTGCTTCAGCCACCAACTCGCCTACCTGGAGCATGTTTTTTACTTCCATCTGCCCGGCGTTGTCCGCTCCGTGTCGCTTGAGGTAGCTCCATTCATCGAAAAATACCAAGGCTTCTCTCATTCCTTCACTACTGCGCACCGGGCCCACTTTTTCGCCCATCAGCACTTCCAGTTTTTTGCGCAAGGCAACGTAGTCTGTTTTTGCCGGTTCAAGCAGCCAGTCACAGGCAAATTCCTGGTGGCGGGGATGGTAGTCTTGCAAAAAATGTTTAGTCTCTTCTACTATTCTTCCGCCAAACACCAATCCATCTAAAAGGGAGTTGCTGGCCAGGCGGTTAGCGCCGTGCACGCCGGGACAGGAAACCTCGCCGCAGGCATAAAGTCCCCTGATGCTTGTTTCCCCCACCAGGTTTATTTTAACCCCGCCCATCATGTAGTGAGCAGCAGGCGCTATCGGAATGCGGTCAACGGTAATATCAAGTTGGTATTCCGCGCAGGTCTTCATGATATTGGGAAAACGCAATTTTATAAGCTCCGGGTCGAGGTGGGTCAGGTCCAGAAATACCTTGTTGGAGTTAGTCGCCGCCATTTCCTTTAAAATAGCGCGCACTACTATATCCCTGGGCGCAAGCTCCGCCAGGTCATGATAGCGCTGTATAAAACGCTGGCCCTGGATATTGCGCAGGTAAGCGCCTTCGCCGCGCACAGCCTCTGAGATTAGAAAGCGCGGAGCGCCAGGCAGGTTCAATACTGTCGGGTGGAACTGAATGAACTCCATGTCCATGACCTCGGCGCCGGCCCGGAAAGCAATGGCTATACCGTCACCGGTGGCTATCTCAGGGTTGGTGTTGTGTTCAAAAATACGTCCCAGCCCGCCTGTGGCAAGAACGATCACTTTCCCTCGAAATACCCTGTATTCCTTGTTTTGTCTGTCATAGGCCAGTACGCCGTAACAGGTGTTATCCCGCACCAGAAGGTCGACAACATAGTGGTTTTCCAGCACCTTAATCCGATTATCTTCCCGCACACGCTGGGTGAGAACACGCTGGATCTCCGCCCCGGTAGCGTCGCCGCTGGCATGAAGAATACGCCTCTGGCTGTGCGCTCCCTCCATGGTAAGAGCGAGACCCTGGCTGTCCCGGTCAAAAATAGCACCCAGGCTGATCAACTCCCTGACCCTGTCAGGCCCCTCACTTACCAGTGCCGCCACAGCCTCAGAGTCGCACAACCCGGCCCCGGCCACCAGGGTATCCTGCCTGTGCAGCGCTGGTGAGTCAGCGTCCCCAAGTGCGGCTGCGATCCCGCCCTGGGCTTTATCCGTGCCGGTATCCATCATGGTCTGTTTAGTCAAGACCGTTACCGAATTACCCGCCTGAGAAGCCGAAAGGGCCGTATATAATCCTGCAATGCCGCTGCCCAAAATGATATATTCCTCTTCCACCTGGGGCAGCTCCCGTGTGTCAAAGTTTACCATGTAGTTGTCCGGCAAATAAAATCCCCCTTTATATCGGTGTCAAAAAATATGCACAAAATTGTAACGTTATCTGGAAACAGGCAGCGTTTTTATGCTAGCTGCTTTTGCCGTATACTTCCCCCTGCTTTATTTCAGTTATTTTGTTCCCGCCGTCAACCATCACAACTGTAGGGCTGTATGATTTCACCTCGTTGCAATCCATAATGGCATAAGAAATAATAATAACCACGTCTCCGGGCTGTACTAGGCGGGCAGCAGCCCCGTTCAGGCAGATTATGCCGGAATCGCGCGGCCCTTTGATCACATATGTTTCAAAACGGGAGCCGTTGTTATTGTTGACAATCTGTACCTTTTCATTGGGCATAATGCCGGCAGCCTCTATCAAAGCCTCATCTATAGTGATACTACCCATATAGTTCAGGTTTGCCTCCGTCACCGTAGCCCGGTGAATTTTTGATTTAAACATTGTCAGAAACATGACATCTCCCCCACACACTAATTATCTCTAAAGGATTATGTTATCAATTAACCGCGCCCGCCCAATTTTCACGGCCAGGGCAAGCAGCGCCGATCCTTTTATAAGCTCCACCGGTTCAAGGTCCGGATAGCTGTAAATTTCCACGTAATCTATCCCGGCGAGTGGTTCGTCTTTAATTAAATCTATAACCAATTGCCGTATTTTCGCAGCATTCCGTTCTCCCGCCCCGACCTCTGCCGCCGCCCTGTTTAAGCTGCTGGAAAGACACAGGGCAGCCTGCCGTTGCTCAGGGTCCAGGTAAACGTTACGTGAACTCATGGCCAGGCCGTCATGCTCCCGCACCGTAGGCACGGTAATAACTTCTACTTCCATGTTCAAATCAGCGGCCATCCGCTTTATTACCAGCACCTGCTGGGCGTCTTTCTGCCCAAAAAACGCATAGTCCGTTTTTACTATATTAAACAGCTTGGCCACCACTGTCGCTACACCCCGGAAGTGGCCCGGCCGGAATGCCCCACAAAGCTTTTCCGTGATGCGTTCCACGTCGACGTAAGTGCTGTATCCGGATGGGTATATCTCCTCCGCAACCGGGTTGAAAATAGCGTCCACTCCTACCCCTTCAGCCATTGCGGCATCCCGGTCCAAGTCCCGCGGGTAGCTTGCCAGATCCTCCCCCGGTCCAAACTGGGTAGGGTTAACAAAGATACTGACAATAACAGTATCACATTGTTTTTTGGCCTGGCGCATCAACTCGAGATGTCCTTCATGCAGGTAGCCCATAGTAGGAACAAGGCCAATGCTGTGTCCTTTGACCCTGGCCTGCCGGACGAATTCCCGAATTTCCGCGATCGTGTGAAAAATGCGCATAAAAACCTCCTGCATCTTGATAGTGGTACAGCCATCCCACTCGGGGGACATACCTCCGGCCGCAAAGGAATACCTGCAAGGGGAGGTGTGTCCCCATTCCGCTGTCTAGTATCATAAAACGATACAATGTCGCAGAAACAGAGAACCGCCTTTAATTAATAAAGTTTTTTCAGCACTTCCTCAGACATCCCAAAGCTGTGCTCGGGTCCCGGGAATGTCCCTGCCGTTACTTCTTCTTTATACTGCTTCAGCGCAGCATCCATATGCTCGTGCAGGTTGACGTATTTTTTCACGAATTTCGGTGAGGAGCGGGGGTATAGCCCCAGCATGTCGTGAATTACCAGCACCTGACCGTCACAGTGCGGGCCTGCCCCGATGCCTATGATTGGTATACGCAGGGACTCAGTGATCAGTTTGGCCAGTGGCGTAGGCACACATTCCAGGACCAGGCAAAATGCGCCGGCCTCTTCTATAGCCCTGGCGTCGGAAATAAGTTTTCTCGCCGCGGACTCATCTTTGCCCTGCACCTTGTAGCCACCCATCTGGTGGACTGACTGGGGAGTCAGTCCCAGGTGCCCTACCACCGGTATCCCTGCGTTCACGATAGCGCGGACGCTGTCTGCAATTTCTACTCCACCTTCCAGCTTAACCGCCTGAGCTGTGGTTTCTTTTAGGAACCGCCCCGAATTGCGCAGGGCTTCCTTTTTAGAAACCTGGTAAGACATAAACGGCAGATCCGCCACCACCATAGCCCGGACTGCGCCCCGGCAGACGGCCTTGACGTGGTGGATCATCTCGTCCATGGTCACCGGCAGGGTGGAATCGTAGCCCAGCATCACGTTGGCCAGTGAATCACCTACCAGGATCATATCGATACCCGCGTCGTCCACCAGCTTGGCCATTGAGTAGTCATACGCCGTGAGCATGGTGATCGGTTTCCCTTCATTTTTCATCTGTCTGATGGTGGCTGTGGTAACCTTGCTGCCCATAAAAAACCCTCCCTAAATATGTCGTCTAGTCTTTTCGCCTCTTCGGCGTTAATGCTGCCTTTTTCCAGGGCTACCCCGATAGTGTAAAATCCCAGCCTGCTGTATAAATCAAGTTCCTGCCCGCCTATATCTTTTAGAACCTGCAGGTGCCCTTCCAGGGTCGGGCCGTCAGCCCTGGCCACAGGGCCGGTCAGGGCCTGCACCGGTCCCACCTGGCTAATATTATTTATTGTACCCCTGATCAGGGGTAATAACGCTTCAAAGGATTCCGCCCGGGTAAGGCCGAAACGGCTGTAAAACCCCGTCGCCAAATGCATCAAGGAAACCAGGTAGTTTGAGGCGACACAGGCAGCCGCATGATACAGAGGCTTGTCCTCGGCAGCTATGGAAAAGCTTTTACCGCCCAGGTCTTTGACAATCTGTTCGGCCAGGGGCAGCGCCTCAGGATCCCCCTCCAGGGCAAAAAATGAACCTGGCAGGTTTTCCATAGCCATCTTGATGTCGGCAAAAGACTGGAGGGGATGCAACGAAGCAGCCAGCGCGCCTGCGCGGCGTACAGAGCCTATCTCATCGGCTGAATGGGCCCCGCTGGTATGAAAAACCACCTGACCGGGCTTGAAACCGCCCTGTGCGGTGATCCTTTCCGCAACATCCGCAATCACGCGATCCGGGGTAGTAACAAAGATTACATCCGCGCCGGTGGTTACTTCTTCCGGTTTAACGGTAGCAGGCGCATTTAATTCCTCAGCCACGCGCCTGGCTGAATTAATGCTTTTGCTGGCCACCCCGACAACCGGGTAACCCTGCCGGTTTAAAAGGAGCGCCAGGGCGGAACCAACCTTTCCGGCTCCAATAACTGCGATTCTGGGTTTAGACATGAACATTATCTCCCTCACATAGCGTTTGGGGTAAAACAAAAAGCCTTCCGGAATAGCCCGAAAGGCGTGAGTTGTCTATCCTCCGTCTCGGTCCGGCCCGGCTCCAAGCGGTTAAAAATCACCAAAAATTTCAATATAGCAACACAAGCAGGTGCAGTTCCTCACGGATACCACCCTTTTCGATTACATTTTAACATAATCAATTTTACAGGGCAATTGTTTTTTAAAAAAATATAGCAAAAAACCTCTAAAGATGAGGCGCGGCTTGCTATTCAAAGTATGTAAAGCATTATCATAACAAACCGTCAAAAAAAACCCGGTGCTAATGTACACAGCATCCGGGTTTGGAAAGGAATTTTGGGGGTTATAAGCTAAATATATGTTCCCCTTATCCTTTAGAAAATTAAAGTCTGGAAAGAATATTGGCTTTGAGATATGCCCACATCTACTGCTATTTTCATCAGTCATCCTTTGCTTGCCAGTTAATTAAAAATCATTTATTCTTCACAAGTTTAATCAGCTTTGTCAGCTGCACCTTGGTATCTGCCGTAGTCTCCCCGAGCAGACCGGCTATTTCCTGGGCTACTTGCATCTGCTTGGAGATTACCTCTTCAGCCCTTTTGATTGTTTCATTGTTCAGCAGATCCTGCTGTTCCTCCCGTTTACTATCTTCGGTGATGTTAATAAGAATGCCGGCAATCTCTTCGGGCCCCAGAGGGAATATGATCTCCCTGGTAATCAGGTCCTTTTGTTCATAATTCATAGTCAGGTTTAACACTGAATCGTTAACCGCCACCTGGCGAAAATTAGCGGGGTCCATGTACAGGGACAGGTCCTCGCCCTTTGGATCCTTAAAATGTATGCCCAGCATCCTCATGGCCACATCATTTATTTCCAGGATTTTCAGATCCCGGTTCACGATAATAATACCGTTCGGCATTGAGGCAAAGACCCGGTTGGAAACCGATTCAGCCCTCTCCCTCATGTAAGGGACACACATCTTCAGCTCAGCAAAGCCCTGGTAAACCGCGATAGCTTTGTCCCTGCAGGTGGGATATCCGCAAGAGCCGCAGTTCAGCCTGTCTTCTGGTTTGTTCTTCCCGGTACGGGCAAATATTTCGTTTAATTCCGCCTCACTGGGTTCGGGAAGAGGGACCTGCCGGTTGGAGTAACTACGGTAGAGATTGATATCCCTTAAATCCGGGGGCGCCTGGCTGTTTTCCCCGGAATGGCTCTTATTGAAGTAATCAAAAATTCTCTGTTTTTTAATAAAAATGTCTTCCTCATTAACGGTCATCGGCCCGCTGATACATCCGCCGGAGCAGGCCAACAGTTCTATCAGGCCTACCTTACAGGGCATGCGCAGCTGTAGATGTCTCAGCAGCTCCATACAATTTTCAAAACCGGAAATG
>JAQVLS010000213.1 GCA_028704035.1 Desulfotomaculaceae bacterium
AGTTGTCACAATAAATAACAGCTTTTTTCGCATTCAGATTATTTGAGGCGAATTGGGCCATCAGGGTTCCCTGGAATGGGTCGATAAAGCAAACCCGGAAAATATAATCTCTGGTCTTGCCAGTTTTGTCATCCACAGTAACATTGGCTGCTGTAGCCGCCGGGGCAATCAGGGGAACTTTGTTCTCCATCATAACGGGAGTGCTGCCGGCCACGTCACCACTGGTAAGCGGTCCAATCTGAGCCACGATTTTTTCACCAATCAATGCGGCGCTTACACTCATAGCTTCGTCAGCAATGGACTTGCAGTCTCTTTCAATAGGCTTGATCTGCTTGCCCAGCACGCCGCCGGCCTTGTTAATTTCTTCAATTGCCAATATTGCACCATCTCTGGCATTAGTGCCATAGCTGGCTACACCGCCGGATAATTCGACATTAATACCCACATTAATAGCATCTCCGGCCTTTTCGCCTGTCTGCGTCGCCCCTCCGCCACAACCGGCTGCGATGCTGAACACAAACATCACAAGAACCAGCAGGGCTACCTTTTTACCAATCTTCATCCATCTTCCTCCCTTTTTTTGTTGACTGATCTTAATAACCGTTAGCCGGTCACAAGTCCTAAATTAATTGTCCTATCATCCGGGCATGGGTTTTTACACTCGATTAGTAATTTTCACTTGTGAATATTGTACTACTATTAAATTATTTGAACATCCCTGAATTTAAAAATTTGTCGTCACCGCACCGGTTATACCTTTTTAGTTATTCACCTGTTCCACCCGGTTTTCCTGCCGGTCATAAACATCTTGCGCCATGACAAGAAAATAAGCCTTTGCGTATCCACAAGGGCTTGGTTATCCGTTAGTTATCGAAGGAGGGCAAAAGTGTTTTTATAATGTCATATTATACAATAGTTATCGATGCTAAACAACTATTAAAAGAGTTTAAAGCACATGTTTAACAATAGATTTTGGGGATAATTGTCAAGCTGCATGATTTTTATTATAATGAAGGTTGTACAATTGGAGAAAGTCACAAATTACTGGATAAAGAAGGATGTGTATGCCATGCAGGTAAGCGAGAAAGACATCGAACAACTGGCTTTTTTAAACCGCCTTGATTTGACTGCGGAAGATAAAGCAGCTTATACAAAATCTCTCAACACCATACTGGACTATCTGGCAATGCTAAAAAAAGTGGATACCGGCGCTGTAGAGCCCGCCGCTCATGTTCTGCCAGTAAAGAATGTCTTTAGGGAAGACAAGCTGCAGCAAAGCCTGGATATAGAACAAGTCCTGGCTAATGCGCCGGAAGTAGAAGAAGGGGCTTTTGTTGTGCCCCGTATTGTTTAAGCAGGAGGTATTTCATGAAATTATATTCGTTACCGGTCCACCAGCTTAGCGAGCTAATGGAAAATAAAGAGTGCAGCAGTGAAGAGTTAACCAAGGCTTATCTGGAACGTATCAGCCAGGTGGAAGATGATATCAAAGCCCTGGTGACAATTACAGAAGAAGCGGCTTTAGCTCAGGCCAGGGCTGTTGATGAGAAACGGGCGAGGGGGGAGAAGCTCTCTCCCCTGGCGGGAATCCCGATGGCGATTACAGACAATATTTGTACAAAGGGTGTAAAAACCACCTGCGCCTCCCGCATACTTTACAATTTTATCCCGCCCTATGACGCGGACGTGGCGGCAAGATTAAAGGGAGCCGGGGCCGTACTTATGGGCAAATGCAATATGGATGAGTTTTCCATGGGCTCTGCCGAAGAGAATTCCGGGTTTTTCAACACCGGGAACCCCTTAGTCCCTGAAGCGGCGCCAGGTAGTTCCAACGGGGGCGCAGCCGCAGTTGCCGCAGGAGAAGCTGCTTTTGCTTTGGGTTCAGACACAGCAGGTTCGCTCCGCCAGCCGGCAGCCTTTTGCGGTGTCATCGGATTTAAGCCTACTTACGGCCGTGTTTCCCGCTATGGTTTGATCTCCCATGCTTCTTCTCTCGATCAAATCGGGCCATTTACTCGGGACATGACTGACCTAGCCCTAGTTTTAAATATTATCTGCGGCCGCGACGCCAAAGATGCAACATCAGTTGCTGTTGATGTGCCCGATTTTAAAAAGAGCCTGATCAATGACGTCAAAGGGTTGAAAATTGGCCTGCCTAAAGAATATTTTGCGGGCATGGAGCCCCGGCTGGCGGCTAAGGTGCGGGAGGCGGCCGGCAAACTGGCGGAGCTGGGAGCTGTTTGTGAAGAGATATCCATGCCGCATACCGAATACGCTCTGCCGGCTCATTACATCATTTCCTCTGCTGAAGCCAGTTCCAACTTGGCCCGTTACGACGGCGTCAGGTATGGCCTTAGGGTGGGCGCCGATGATGTGCTCGGCATGTTCAGCAAAACCCGCAGTCAGGGCTTTGGGACAGAGGTGAAAACACGGATCATGCTGGGCGCCTTTGTACTGAGCGCCGCTAATTACAATGATTATTATGTTAAAGCCCTGCAGATCCGCACCTTAATCAAGCAGGATTTTGCCCGGGCTTTTGAGAAATTCGACTGTCTTTTAACGCCTGCCGGCTCCGCAATTGCTTGCCGGACAGGAAAAGAAAATGACAATCCGCCGGCGGCGTATTTGTCCAGAGCCTGTAACATACCGGTTAACCTAGCCGGAGCGCCGGCCATATCTTTGCCTTTTGGCATGGCGGAAGGCCTGCCTGTGGGGCTGCAGCTTATCGCCCCGCATTTTGGCGAGGAGGTCCTGCTGAGGGTAGGCTATACTTTGCAACAGAATACAGAACAATATCTATAGGGGGTCATGATGAGTAGATACGAAGCGGTTATCGGCTTAGAGGTGCACGTGGAGTTGAAGACGGAGACGAAATTGTTTTGCGGCTGTTCCACGGCATTCGGCCAGGAGGCAAATACCCAGGTATGCCCCGTCTGCCTGGGACTGCCGGGCAGTACAGGTGTACTAAATAAAAGAGTGGTAGAGCTGGCTGCCAGGGCCGGCTTGGCTCTAAATTGTGAAATAGGGACCTATACCTGGTTTGACAGGAAGAATTATTACTATCCCGACCTGCCCAAGGGATTTCAGATCACCCAGGTTTTTCGGCCCATCGCCTATCAGGGGCATCTTGATATAGAGGCGGATGGCCGGAATAGACGAATTAACATCACCAGGGCCCATATCGAAGAGGATCCGGGCAAACTGGTCCATGCAAGCGGCTCAATTATGACTTCCCG
>JAQVLS010000214.1 GCA_028704035.1 Desulfotomaculaceae bacterium
GTTTAATTTGTCTAGCTCTTTTTTTGCTTGCTCGGAATTTACTGCTCGCTTAGATCTTCTCAGACTTGACGAGTCATGTGTTACTTTTTCCATCCATCCACTGTTTAGTTTTCAAAGACCTGCTGATCCTATCCGCGACACTTTAACAGTCTAACATTATTGCTTTCCCAAGTCAAGGCTCATTCGCCTTTTTTTCGCCTCTTTTTGCAAGGCAAGATTCGCATTCCATTGTACTCATTTCTGCTGAGTATTGCTCCCTTTTTCAAGAACAGGAATTCAATATCTAACTAAAGTACAGCCGTAAGCGAGATTCTGTTTTGGCAGTTATCTATCTAAGGAAGACTTGCTTCCTTCCCCTTGCGGGGCGCCCCTACCCGCGGTCATGGGTGGAAGACATTTGCCCTTCTCCCCATTTCCGCCTATTTGGGTTGCACGCTGACGGAGTTTACCCTTGCACCCGCCGGTCACCCGGCGTTATAGTTTCTGTGGCACTTTATGGCTACTCGCAACTCATAGCGAGTCCCTTTCGCCGTCGTCAGGTCGCCCTGCCCCGGCTTGCGCCGGGCGCCATATTACTTCCTTTTGTTGTAACCTGTTAGGGTTTACAACTAGGACGTGCGTGTCTCGACTTTCCTCTGCCTTCGACGGCAGCAACTGCCCGCTGAACTTTAGTTATTAACTTTTGTTATTTCGCCGCCAAGAGGCGACAAGAAGTATCTTATCAAAAATCCGGCGCCCTGGCAACAGGTAACTTATGGAACTACAGACCGGCCTTCACATAACGGGTAATTATCTTTTGTTTAACCACATTAACGTTTAGATACAGGCACGCTAAAAGAAAACTTACTTCCCTCGTTAACTTTACTTTCCGCCCAAATTTTACCGTCATGCGCTTCGACGATACCTTTTGAGATTGCCAGTCCAAGCCCCGCGCCGCCGCCAGCTCTATGCCGTGACTGCTCTGAACGGTAGAATCTTTCGAAAATGTGGGCCATTTCTTCCGGCGCCATTCCTATGCCTGTATCCTGAACTGAAAAGATGACCTCATCGTCTTTAATAAAAGCGGACAGCTTCACTGTGCCGCCGGATTCCGTATAAAAAAGGGCGTTTTTTAAAAAATTTAGCATCACCTGGCCAATCCGGTCGGGATCGCTATAAACCTCTGGCATACCGGACTGAACATCGATCAGGAAATTGACGTTTTTCTGCTTTGCTTCACTTGAAAACAGCAGGCTTGCTTTTTCCACCAGTTCATCCGCTGAAACACTGCGCCGGGCTAGACGGAGTTCACCGGCATCCGCCAAGCTTAAATCCTGTAATTCATTTACCAATCTTGAAACGCGCACAACCTCGTCATGCAGCGAGATTGTTATTTCAGGAGACGGTTTAATTATCCCTTCCTGTAATAATTCCAGGTTGCCCCGCAAGATAGAAAGGGGTGTCCTTAATTCATGAGCTATATCCGCAATCAGGTTTCTTCTCAGCCTTTCATTTTTTTCAATGTTATCGGCCATGAAATTAAAGGATTTAGCCAGTTCACCGATTTCATCTCCGGTTACAACCGGAACCCTGCAACCAAATTCCCGCCTGGCTAGGCGGCTCGCTGCTGTTGTCAGCATCGCCAGAGGCCTAGTCAGGTGCCTTGAAACAAGCATGCCCAGTATTAAAGCTATAATTGCGGCAATAACTGCCGCCCATAAAATCGCATTGTTAAGTGAGCTGACAAATTCCTTCTCCCAAATACCTTTTTGCGGATTCACTATAATTAACTTGCCAACAGTGACACCGTTTGCTTCAATAAGCGCGCTCTGCCCGATAGAGGAATCGGGAACAGACCGGCCAAGCAATGCTGCGTCAGATGGGGCAACCACAATACCATTGTCATCCAGCAAAAACACGTCGCCGCTGCCGGGTCCCATCATCATTTCAGCGCCCATGGCCCGGCGCCCTGCCCTAGGCCCGGGAATTCCCTGCCCCCCGTAATATCCATAGCCGGCGCCTTTAAGCTGAAAACCGTCAAAAACAGTCTGGACACCCGCCCATCCGCCTTCTTCAAGATAATACTCGGCCAGCGCCACTCCGATCCTATCCATCCGGTAGGCAAGGTTCCTGTCAACGTAAAAATCAAATGACCTGCGGATAGCAATACCGGCTACATAGGCAACTATTAATGTTGCAACAATGGCTAATACGACCATCGAAACTGATATTTTCGCGCCAAGCTTCATTCTTACCACCCCGTGTACGTGTCTCTGCCGGTTTAACCTCCAAACCGATATCCCATACCATACACTGTCGATATATAACGGGGATTCGCCGGATCCGGCTCAATCTTTTTACGCAAGTTGCTGATATGGGTGTCTATCGATCTTTCATATCCTTCGTAAGCATAACCGAGCACGGCGTCAAGGAGCTGTAGTCGACTGTAAACCCTCCCCGGATTGCCGACAAGTACGCTCAGCATTTTAAACTCCGTGGGAGTTAACGCTATGTTTTTCCCGTTCGACCAGACCTCATGCCGGTCCAGATTTATTTCCAGGCCGTTTATTTTAATTGAATTCGTCTTTGTTTCCCCGCCGGGATCAACCCGGCGCAATACAACCTTTATCCTAGCCGTCAATTCCCTCAGACTAAAGGGTTTGGTAATATAGTCATCCGCACCAAGTTCCAGTCCAAGCAGTTTATCGATTTCTTCCGTTCTGGCTGTAAGCATAATAATAGGGATATTGCTTTTCTGCCTGACCTGCCTGCAGACTTCCAAGCCGCTTATGCCGGGCAGCAGCCAATCCAGCACGATTAGATCCGGTTTTCCGGAATCCGCCAATTCTATGGCCTGGTACCCGTCGGCAGCCTCAATAGCCTCAAAGCCTTCACTCACCAGGTATTTATTGATCATGTCCCGAATTTTATCTTCATCATCCACGATCAAAATCTTTTTGGACATACTTCACCTCGAAAAGTACTCGGCTAAATTTCTTTGATCAAAATGATAACCTATCCACGTTATTTTAACAATCTTTTGAAAACCCACCCTATCGTTTTACATGACCGTAGAAGGAAGGGGACACTTAGAGCCCCCCTCCTTACCTAAGATGTTGTATGGTAGCAGACAGCGAAATAGGGACACGCCTCTCTCATGGGCTTTTCTGCATGTTGAGGCATGTCCCCGATTAAGACAAAACCCCCAGGTTGTTGTCAACCGGGGGGTTTTTTAAAATAATTCTGGCGACGT
>JAQVLS010000215.1 GCA_028704035.1 Desulfotomaculaceae bacterium
CCTCCTCAACAGTCATATCCCCGCCGGCGGTGATCAAATCCCTGGTCATTATCTCGGAGGTGCTGGTGGCGGCCAGCTTTTTGAAGTCTTCCCGGTATCTTTCTAAACCGTTGATATAGATAAAAGCCCCCAGAATATTCAGGAAGGCCGGGACCCGGGGGTTTGTCTCCTTGTGCAGCAGGTCTTCCTCGGTTACCATACCTAATAATAGTCCTTCTTTGTTTACGACCGGTGCGCCTGATATGTTGTTTTCCGTTAGAATCAAGGCCGCTTCTTCAATGGAAGAACCCTCCTGTATGGTGATAACATCTTTATTCATAATATCCCTTGCCAGCATGTGGTTCACCTCGTATTTTCATTTTTAGTTCCTTCTCTTTTTTTGGGGTCAGGCAGTGGCGTTTTTAAAAAGCGAAACCCGGTCCATATCAGCACGGCTGCAAATATCATCCGCAGGTAGTCTTCACTGATCAAATGGGCCAGGCTGCCACCCATAAAGGTACCGATCAGGATGCCCGGCACAAGCCCGGTTAAGGTACTCTTATTTATGTTCCCCAGGCGCCAGTGCGTAAATGCGCCCACTCCACCGGCAGGTATCATGGCCAGGAGAGAACTGCCCTGTGCGGTGTACTGTGTAAATCCGGCCAGCAGGACCATTGATGGCACCATGATCGTTCCCCCGCCGACTCCCATCATGCCGGATAAAAAGCCGGTAAACACCCCGGTTAATAAGAGGACTAGTATTTTGCCCCATGTCCATCCCATAGTGGAATCAACAACCTGTGGCAGGTAAGGCTTCAGGAGCAGGAGTACGGTGATGAAGAGCATAAATAGCCCAAAGGCCCTTCCCAATTTCCACTCGGGCAGGGTATTGGCAAATTTCGCGCCAGCCCTGGCGGTAAACACCGCAGTTGATGCTAACAATAACGAGGCCAGGATGTCAATATTCCCCTGTACGGCATAAGTGACAGAACCCATGATTCCAGTAAATACAAGTGCGACCAGACTTGTGCCGTGAGCTTTGTGCTGCCCGATTTTTAAAACACCAATCATAAGGGGTACCATGAGCACCCCTCCGCCCAGTCCCACGAGACCGCCGAAGGTACCTGCAAGCAGTCCGATCAGGAAACTCATTCCGCTTAATCCTCCAGAAACCTTAAAAATCGATAATTATTTTATAATTATATCATATACTACCATTTCTAACTGTTATTAATATATTTTGAGGATAATTTTCCCACAGCTGAGATAACTGCGGATGCTTTTTTAAGGAAATTCTAATGCTTGAGCTTATTTTTTAGAATAAACAGTTTTAATAATGTTTTTTTCTTGCAATGAGCTATGTTTATCGTAAGCCATTTCAGATAATCTTAGGAAAGTATCTTTGTCGATGTAATATTTATTCTTTAGTTCAGCTATTCTGTGAGCTGCATCCCCCAAAGTAGGTGCGGACAGAACATATTCCTCGTAGCAAGCCTTTTTTTCGAACAAATGTGGGGTTGGTACATCGATGTAGCCAACAAGGTAGTCAATGCTGGTTTCATATAAATTAGCCAGGGTTATGAGGGTGTCAATATCCGGGTTGCTGACCCCTTTTTCATAACCGGATAATGTTTTATTATTTATATTTGTTAGTCTTTTAACCTGGATTTGGGTTAATTGTTTTGCTTTCCGTGCCATTCTGAGGCGGATACCCAACAGGCTGCTCATTATTCTCCCACCACCAATCTTATATTATCATTATTCCTAATATCTAGGGATTGGTTCCTGAATTTATGGAAAATGATATTTACTTCTTAGTTACTAAGAAGTATAATGTAGTTAATATGTGGCAACCGAGGGGAATAATGTATCATTAATTGTTACAGCTACAGTTATCCTTAATGCTGTTGGGAGGGGGGATATGAAATCCGATCCTTTACATTTGAAGAGTTCTGGTTGCTGTTGCGGAGGGAAGCTGAAGGAGTAGAGATGGATGTTTTTTTTGAGTGTGGTTGTCTTAAAATGAAATGGTCGTTTGGTAACCAGGCAATAATGCTAAAAATTGTAAAATTGCTTGAGGAAAACGGCGCCAGGTACCAGGTTAATGATTCCTCTGTTTATTTCTGGGTGGCGGTTAATGACAGCGGGCAACCCAACATGGTAATGGGTTAACTCTGTTTTATGAATAAAAAAGAGAGACCTCCTCATGGAAGGACTCTCTGGTTAAAAAGCAATGTTCTTAAGCGGGTTGGGAGTTTTTCTGGCTTCGCGCGCGGTCGTGCTTGTTAAGTAACCTCTTGCGCATGCGCAGATTTTTCGGGGTTACTTCCAGCAGTTCATCAGTGCCGATATACTCTAGTGATTCTTCAAGGCTGAACTGCCTGGGTTCCTCCAGGCGCAGGGCGGTCTCGGAGGTACTGGAGCGCATGTTGGTCAGGTGTTTTTTCTTGCAGACGTTAACCTCAAGGTCCTGCTCCCGGGAATGCTCGCCCACGACCATGCCCTCGTAGACACTGGTGCCGGGTGTAATGAACAGTACGCCGCGGTCCTGTACGTTATGCAGACCATACTGGTTGGCCTCGCCTGACTCAAAGGCGACCAAGACGCCCTGGTAACGTTCCTTGATATCACCTTTATAAGCTTCATAGCCAAGGAACAGGTGGCTCATTACCCCGTGGCCCCTGGTTTCGGAAAGCAGTTGGGAACGGAAGCCGATCAACCCCCGGGCGGGCACTTTGAATTCCAGCCTGAGCTGGTCCGGGCCAAGGGAGGTCATGTTGATCATTTCCCCTTTCCTGGTTCCGATGATTTCCATTACCGTGCCCATTTTATCTTCAGGTATATCCACCATAAGAAGCTCGATTGGTTCCATCCTCACGCCGGCATCCCAGCGGAAGATTACCTCCGGCTTTGACACCTGCAGCTCAAAACCTTCCCGGCGCATGGTTTCAATCAGGATCGACAGGTGCAGTTCACCCCTCCCGCAAACCTGAAAGACGTCAGGGCTGTCAGTTTCTTCTACCCTCAGGCTGACGTTTTTCTCCATTTCCTTGAAAAGTCTTGCCCTGAGGTGACGGGAGGTTAAATATCTGCCCTCCAGTCCTGCGAAAGGGCTGTCGTTGACCATGAAATTCATCTTTAGTGTCGGCTCATCCACAATGATCGGGTCCAGCTGCTCGGGCTGATCCTTACAAGACACAGTCTCACCGATCCTGATCTCCTCCAGGCCG
>JAQVLS010000023.1 GCA_028704035.1 Desulfotomaculaceae bacterium
CGTTGCCGCCGGTGGCCAGTATAACCCGGTCAGCCTTAAACTTCCCCCCGTTCTGAAAATCAATTAAAAACTGGTGATCTTTTACGCTAATATTACTGACAGCAGCCTCGCATAAAGTCTGTACTCCAACCTGCTCAAGCTCGTATCTCAAAACGTCCAGCACGCTCGACGCCTGGTTCGAAATGGGAAAAACCTTCCCTCCCTCTTCAACCTTGTGGGCCACGCCAAGCCGCTCGAAAAAGCTAATAGTTTTTTCAAAATTAAACGTTGCCAGCGCACTGCGGACAAACGCTGGATTTTTTCCATGGTAGTTGGTCGCGCTGAAGTTAACATTGGTCAGGTTGCACCTGCCGTTACCGGTAACAAGTATCTTTTTCCCCACCCTGGTGTTTTTCTCCAGAATAGTAACCGCCGCGCCTTTATATGACGCGGCAATAGCCGCTACAATGCCCGCAGCCCCGCCGCCGATAACCGCGACCCTGATTTTAGATTTTCGTGGCATCATAAGACTCCTTAAACATTTGAATTTTATTTTGATCTTTTCCCTGGCTTTAACCGCTATCTCAAATTATGTTATTAATCACAAATTAACATACCATATTACAGGTTTTATACAATCGTCATAGGCCATGGCAAGCATTAGCCTTCTGTCCCATATCAGTTCGATTCCCAGGTATTGGTGTAGCGCTTTAGTCTTGCTTTATGGGCATTTTCCCTGGCTTGCAGGTATTTCTCATACACTGCTTGGATGGATTAACTATGGATGAGGTGCTTACCCTTGGTGACCACGTGCAGCTGTTTCTTGTTAATCCATTTGCCATGCTCCCTGTGGTAGTCCCCGGCCGGCGCCAGGGTGTCATTCCATATCTGTCCTGGTAGACGGTTACACTGGAATAGACGATTTAATGTTTCTTGTTGCTCGAAAGTTTACTTTATGTACTTTAATTATCTTGATCACTCCCTGACCTTATTTTACCACAAACACGGGTTCGGTTGGGTGAAAATTCAGCATTCATCCCAACCACCTCTTGCTGACGCAAGTAAGGAAGGTTTAAGGCGGGAGTGTTCTGCCGGGCGTTTTTAATAATAATGTGGTACTTTAAGTAACCATTTATTTTGTTAACTCATATTATGGGGTAAAAGATGCAGTAGAATTTCTCGATTTAATTTGTTCCAGGATGATCATTTATAGCTTTAGCGGTTATTGCGAAACTGCTAAAAATAATAATTGGGAGGTTATATTATGGATACCAAGGCTGAAGGAGTACCGGCAACCGGCAACTGGGCTTTCATCCTCTTCCTGATCCTGATTCTTCTTGTCTTTGGGTTCGGCTTGTTTTTCATTAATTAACTTGTATCTGCAGAAAATCCTTGAGGAATAGGTGGCCATCATTTGGCCATCTGTTTTTTATTGTTATTTTTGGACAGGATATGCTAGACTACTAATAACTATACTAGACCAGAGGTGTCTGTCATCTTGGCGAATCCGAATACAAAACAGAAAGTATTGAGAAAAAAATACGGCCAGTCGCAAGATCCCGGCAGCGAATATGCCGGTGAGCAGCAGAGAATCATTACAGCACTGCTGGACGACGGTATTCCACGCAGCCGTGAGGAAATTATCGCTTCCACCGGTTTGGAAGATATCAAACACCCAGTTTGGCGCAGTTTATGCCGGTTGCCCGACGAGCGGTATACGGCGCCTGACAGTAAGGGTGCCTGGGACAGCCTTTTTCGTTACATCGGCGAGAGACCCCGGCGCCACTCGGACTTACTGCGACTATTCAGCGGTCATAGGGAAATAACCGCACGGCTTACCTCCGGGATTGACCAGGAACCTTTTATTAGATTACCCGGGGGGCTTATAACCACTGCGGAATCAGAAGAAGGCAGGAAAATGTCGGAAAAGCGCATGAGGTTAAAGGTGGCCCGGGACACACTGGATGCCCTGACTCAACCTTTTTTTATACCCGCTAAGCTGGCCATAGATAACGATGCATTTGCTTATGCCGCAGATAGTTTAGCGGTTAAAGCGGAGTTCGAAGGGAAAGAGTATTATTGCCTGCGCCGGGAGTTTCCCGGTGAGGTCTTTGTCGAGCAGCTCGGCGATCTCTCCGGCCGTTATTTTGCTCCGCCGTATGCGGCCAGCGCTCCCGCCTTCCTGAAAGAACACTCCCTGGTTGAAAATGAGGCGGCTGGCGCACTTGGTTTAGACCTGGACGCGCTGACATATCTGATTGAGGCCGGAGAGCTGAGGCATTTTATGCTTGACGAAAGAAAAAGATTTTGGCGGTCTGATATTGAAGATTTAAAAAGAGACAGAGACAGGATTCGCAATATTGCCAGGAAGTATGAAAAGCTGAAGTTAACTGAGGCTGCAGGCCTGCTGGGTATCACCCCCGGTCAGGTCGAACGGCTGGTTAAAGAAGGAAGGCTGGTCCCTGTCCTATATGAGAAAATCAACAGCCGCGCTCAAGTGAACCTGTTTAGACGTAGTGATCTGGAAGAACTGCGTGGTTCTATTCCTGTTATTGTATCCGGATGGGACGCCGGTACAGGACAGGTCCCGGCAGTTGACCACGGCCTGATTGAACGGGTTAAAAAAAGACCACCGCGCAGACAGGAATCAGCAACTCCGCCGGCTGACAAACTGACCCTGGACGATTTTCAGATCGAGGCAGCAGAAGCTCTGCGTGAGGGTCTCTCCGTACTTGTCTCTGCCCCTACCGGAAACGGTAAAACCCTGGTAGCGGAGATGCTGGCCAAGGACGTGATGTCGCAGGAACTTGGGATGATCTACACTTCACCTTTAAAAGCTCTTTCAAACCAAAAATACAGGGATTTCAGGGAACTGTTTGGAGATGATGCAGTAGGTCTGGTTACCGGAGACATCAGCATCAATCCGGCAGCGCCGATGCTGATTATGACCACGGAAATATTTAGGAACTGGTGTCTCAGTGAACCGGAGCAGTTGAAAAATACCTCTTACGTGGTATTCGACGAAATCCATTACCTGGACGACGCAGAACGCGGCACTACCTGGGAGGAAAGTATATTATTCGCCCCTCCCCATGTTAAAATTTTAGGGCTTTCTGCGACAGTACCCAATGTGGATGAAATGGCCGACTGGATTAGTTCTATCCGCGGTGGAAATGTTGTAGTTATTGTGGAGAAAAGGAGAACCGTGCCACTGGCGGTCCGCTGGCTGTCACCCGGCGGGCGCATTATTTCAGAAAAAGAAGCCCACAGGGAGATCAGGGATTTGGTCGAATATTCCAGGGCCTTACGCAGCAAGAAGTACTGGAATGAAACCGATAAGACCGCAGTACTGCCGGAATTATCCTGTAGTGAAATAACCGGGTTGATCCAGGATAAACTTCCCGCCCTCTTTTTTGTTTTCAGCCGGGGACGGACCGAAATCCTGGCGCAAGAACTGGGAAATGACTGGGACTTCCTCGACAACAAAGAAAAACGAATGGTGGGAAAACATATCAGGGAAGCTGAGGCTGAACACCCCGGCACTTTCAGCGGCCCGGGCTGGCGAAAAATGCGACGGCTACTGCACCAGGGCATCGGCTATCACCACGCCGGGCTTTTGCCCCCGGTAAAATACCTTGTCGAGCAACTCTATTCCAAACGGATGCTATGGGTAGTTTTCTGTACGGAAACTTTTGCCGCGGGTGTAAATTTTCCGGCTGCCAGCGCTGTTTTTGACTCTACCAGAAAGTGGGATGGCCGCGACTTCCGGATCCTGCAAAACAGAGAATTCTATCAGATCGCCGGTCGCGCCGGACGGCGCGGGTTTGACCAGGTCGGCCATGTCTTTGTCCGTATTGACAGCCGCTTTCCCGAACAAACGGGTTTTTTCATAGAAAAGGACGTGGAGCCGGTCACCGGCAGGCTGACCATTTCCCCCAATACGGTATTGAGCCTGCTATGTTATAAAACTGATGATGAAATAAAACATTTCTTAAATGGAAATTTCAAAATGCACCAGCTTAAAAAGAAAAAGAACAGCCTCGAGCTGGAAATTAAAATAGTATCGGAAAGGATCTCGGAGCTGTCGGTCTGCCCGGACTGCCAGACCCTGGCCTGCCCTCTGGAGCGGGTGAAAGCCCGCAGGCAGCTGAAAAGATTCCGCTGGAAAGGCAGAAACAAAGAAAAAGACCTTCTTCAGAAAAAATTATCCTCTTTTGCTCCAAAGAAATGCCGTGATCCGGAAAAATGCCGCATCACATCTGAGAACCTGAAACAATCACAGCAATTTTTACGCCTGCTGAAGCAAGAATACAAGGTGGTTTCAGAAAACGCTAATTCAATTTTTAATGAGTTTAAAGAAGTCCGCAATCTCCTGGAAAAGCTTGGCTACATGAAAGAACGCGAATTTTACCCGCGGGGTATATTTGCGCTGGAACTGCACGTGCAGGAAATATTGGTTACGGAACTGGCTTTTTCAGGTTTACTGGAGGACACCGACCCGGCTCAGGTTGCCGCTGTCATGGCCGGCGTGGAATACATTCCGGGTAAGAACACACATGTGGCTAGGCTGGACCTGCCCGCGCTGCATGAAACCTCTTTAATCAGGCGGGATCTGCTAAAGATGGGCGTGCCCGAAAGGTTCTGCATCTGGTCCGGGGTACCCGGCGCACTGGCCTATGCCTGGTATAACGGCGCCAGCTTTAATGAGCTTCTTGAAATGTCTTCACTCCAGCCGGGTGATATATTTTCGCTCTTCAGAAGGGAAATAGACCTGCTCCGCCAGATAGAGCGCGCGGCAGCGGGCAACCTCAGTCTAATTGAAAGATTACAGGCTGTAAGGAGTCGCCTGGACCGCGACGAGGTAGCCCTGAACTTCTAATATCGGGGGACATACCTCGACCCCGGAGAAATATCCGTTAGATGAGGTATGTCCCCATTCCTCTGTCTTCTATCATGCAAGAGCAAAAGCTACTAAATGCGGAGGTGTGTCTCCCGCTCCGCTATATCACCTGCCCTGTAAAAGCGCTGCGTGTAATGCTACATTTCTCTCCAAAAATCTGGCTATAGCGTTCGCAGGCACGCTTGTTGGGGTTAATTACCACTATCTCCCTGTCCTTCTCCGCCGCGTTTAAAGACCTTTTTATTGTAGCAATTATTGAAGTATCGGCGAGAGGCAGCGAGTATCCTATGATTACCAGGCGGTCGGAGCAGCCGATCGTCCCTCCCGCACTGTCCCAAATATTCTGCAGCCTGCTCAATTCATAAGATTTATAAAGGGTTGGCGCGATAATAACGGCCTGAGAGTTTTCTCCCCGGCAGTTTAAGCAGGGAATGACGCTGTTCTCTTGAAACAGGAGATGAGCCACTTTTTCCTCGTGCTCCGAGATTTCACCGCAGAGCGGACATAAGGACCAGTTCAGTGAGCCATGCAGCTTGTAGAGGGGAACCTTTTCTTTCGATGCAAGATGGTCGCTGTGTTTACCGTAAAAACCGTATTCCAGGCCGTAACCTGCGGCCCGGATCGCTTTATCTAGAACAATGTCATAATTCATCGAAATAAACGCCGGCAACTCATCTTCTTTTTTTATTACATCTGAAACAAATGCATGATGTACCCCCTGATGTGGCGGCAGTGACCTGTCCAGGGTCATGCTGATTAGTTTTACCAGCGCTTTCTTCAAGTCATGCAGCCTGGGCCTGGAAAAACGCCTGGAGAAGGCCTGGTTGTGCAGCAAATACCAGTCCACGATATTAAATATTTCATCAATGCCCGGATACCTGTCCAGATCCTCGCCGGAGCTTATTTTGGTGATATAACCGTAAAAGTGTTCCAGGTACTCCCATACTATCTCCAGATCCGGGTCATAGTCCTCCTCTTTAAAATAGCGGTAGGCCACGCGCAGGAAATTGCGTACAACAGGCGCCCCTTCTACGGCTGACGCGCCCGCGCCAAAGATATAAACCGTTTTCAATCTACTAATCTCCCAACAAACTATTTTGATTCACTTAACGATTCTACCCAATCTCCTGGGATAATATCAAGTCATAAAAGAAGCTGCCCGTTAATATATAGAACCGTAAGAAACATTTGCCATAAGCGGAGAGTGTTCATATGCGTGATTTATCTCAGTTTATCAACAGTTCCGAGATCCTCAGAGAGCTAACGGGGCAGACTTACAAACCTCTTCTGGCTGTCCTGGGACCCTTTAACTCAGGCAAATCGACACTTTTAAACAGCCTGCTTGGCCTCAAGCTCAGCCCGGTGGGAGTCCTGCCTACAACTTCCCGCCTGATATATTTTGACTACGGTAGTTCCTTCAGAGCATCAGTATATAACTTGCACAGAAAAGAAGTGTTTTTGCAACCGGCAGAACTGTACTCCTTTCTGGCCAAAGATAATGTTTCCGGCGAACAGGTTAAGATCGTGGTCCCGGCGCCCATTTTAAAAAAGTGCAGGCTTTTGGACACTCCCGGGATAGATTCTCCCGACAGGGAATCGCTAAACATCTCCGCACTGGCCGCTCAAAAAGCCGATAAGATAATCTACCTTTTCCACCAGAGAGGGATTGATGAGAGCAGCCGGCTGTTTTTGTATAAACTTGCTTCAACCTGGAAAACAAAAAACCTTAACGATATTTCTTTTTGGCTGAACTGTAACTTGGGATCAAGCGACGGCACTTCACTGGAAACTTCGCGCTCAGCGCTTAAGGAAATATTTATGAGTCCGGCAAGAATTCACACCATTAATACCCGGGTGCGGGAAAACATTGAAACACTTCGCCTTTTTCTAGAAATGCAGTTAGCTCAAGAAAATCTACGGCAGGCCGCCAGAGAACTGAGAAAAATAGACGCCGATATTCCGCGCAAATTAAAAAAAGTCGCCTCAATTAAAGATGAGACGCTTTTTCTGGCCGAGTTTTGGAGTATACAGCAAATGATCCAAAAAAACCTGGAAGCCAGCCGGCTCATTCATACAGCACCCTCTTTTGTTCAAGAACTGGATCACAGATTGGCATCGATGAGCTCAGTAAACCTTATGGTAGCAGAAAAAAAAGCCGGCGGCACAGCATACCGCCCCCGCCCGCAAACAATTAGAGAAAACCGGAAAGTTCTTCAGGACATAATCAGGCAGCTTGTAAACGATCCTGTGATTAAAGAATATATTGACCGGCTGAGGCTTGAGAAAGTCTCCAGTTTAATCGCCTCTGAACGCTTTACAGTGGTAGTTGCCGGCGGTTTTTCAACCGGCAAGTCAACCTTTATCAACGCCCTGTTAAAAGATGATATCCTGCCTGCCGCTGACGGGCCAACAACATCCGTGATTACCAGAATATCGCACGGCAGCGCCAAAAAAGCGATAATTCACACACCCCTGCAAACAACCGTGCAGGTCTATGAGCAGGTTGGAGACAAAGCCGTCTTGCACCGGGCTGTGCTGGAGGCGCTAGAAAGATGGATAACAGTGGATGGATCCGGCATATCACTTCTAGAAGCGTTTATTGACGGAAGCTTTAAAACCGTTGACTCCCGGGAAATAGCCTTACTGCTCAAAAGAACCAGGGAATTATTTGTCGCCGGCGCTTTCGCCAGGACTGCCCGTACAGCTCAGCCGTCCATCTACAGGCGTATACCTGTTAAAGCGCTGAAGGGCGGTCAGGCGCCGCAAAAAATAAGGGTCACATTCCAAAACCCGGGCGCCAGGGAATTCGATATCTCGGAACCGGCGGCTCTTCAGCGCTTCTGGGATGCCGTGGGGCTGGACTGCGCACTTAAAGTCAGAGAAGTAGAAATCCAACATCCCTCAGAGTTACTTGAACTAGCGGTATTTGTTGACACACCCGGACTGGATTGGATTCAAAGGCGTCACCACCAGAATATATCTTTCAATATAAAAAACAGTGAAGTCTGCCTGGTTTTTCTAAACGGCAAACACATCTTAAGCGGCCTTGAAAGGAATGATTTTAATTCCTTATTTTGGCTTAAGGATATGGGGCATGCCGGAAAAAGAGAGTTTTTAAAAGACAATGAAAAGATATTTTATGTGATCAGCTTTGCCGACACTCTCACCCCGCCGCAGCGGGAGGCGGTTTACAATTATGTCATGAGCTTCCTGAAAAAATCGACCTTCCCTAAAATATTCATGATCTCCGGCCTAAAAGGTCTCACCGGTACGGAAAGCGGAATCAACAGCCTTTTAAAAGCCCTGGAAGAGGTCGTCTTGAAGTATCGCGGCAGAAAATTTTACCTGGACAGGTTAAACGACATATATTACATTCTTGAAGCAGCTACTCAAAAAATAAACCAGGCGGCGCTCCGATCCGTGCAGCCGACTAATGATGAGAAAAAAATGCTGCACGCTGCACTGCAGGGCTTAAGGGAATACAGATTGCAGATTAAAAACGTCCGAAACACAATTTATGTTACCGGGAGGTTTGGAATAAGTGGAAAACGCCAGACATTTAGACGAGCGGTTGAAGAGGATCATACGCGAGATCAGCATACGGACCGGCGGTGAAATTAATAAAACCCTGCTGCATGATTTTGCCCACAGCACCCGGGGCATCCTGGAAGAACATTACCGGCAGGAAACCACCAGGTTCCTGGCGCTGTTTAAAAATGCTGTTGACAAAATTTAGTCTAAAAAGGAGGTGTAAATAGATATGGCACACAAGATAGAACGGGGTGTGGTGGAAAAAACCGGGGACGAATTGATCCAACAAATGATTGGTGATATTCTTATCGGACTAAAAGCAAAAATGGTACGGCCTGTCATGGACGGAAACGCTAAAATAACCTCCCGCCTGGAGGAATTTGAGACCGGTAACCAGATAAGAAGCGCTGAAATATTAAAACAGCTGGAAAGACTGGAAGGCGAGGTGCAAAAATTACCTTTGGTAATACTTACTGCCATTAGAGACGCAATCAATCAGGCCGGCGGAGGAGATCAGGATGAACACTGAAAAGCTGCGGAATCAATCTGAACTGGTCAGGTCGCTGGCGTCGACCATACATAAAAAAATGATGGCGCCGTCCGCTGTCAGGGCAGATATAGCAGGCAGGGACATACAACAAATTAACCAAAAGCTGGCCATGCTGGAGAAGGAACTTTCCCACCTGAACAGATACTGCCGTTTGACCCGATTTTTAGCCCTTTCGCTGGCGGCGGTAGCCGCCTTCCTGGCCCTCTTGCTATTCTATACAGTAACTTAAAAAAACGGCGCTTTGCGCCGTTTTTTATCCGCTCTTTTGTCCCCGGTCATTCCTCATCATGGCGTAAACGAATGCGCTCGCTCCGGAAATAATCAGGACCTTGACGATAAAACCCATTGTTTCCGCTTTAAACCTTGATTTTTCTTCCTTCAATTTTACTGCGGGATCTGATTTTAAATCTATATAAGCACCCTTGGTTTCAAATAAAACCAGCTGTTTTTCCAGCTTTGCCATTCTTTCCTCATGTTTTGATATGCCACTCATAAAACCTAGAACCTGAATGGCCAGGAAAGCTAGAGTAAATAGGATTAGAAGCGTCCGAGGGTTATTCACAAACATTCCCCTTTTCCTCTTTGGCATAACTCCACCATAATATAAATTCAATCAATTTTAGTTATTATAGATTAAACTTATTCTTTATAAGATTATCGCAAAATATCAATTTAAAATAGTTAAAAATCATTTAACTCTAATACAAATTATAAACCACATTTATACATAACACAATCTGTAAGCATTATTTCACTTAATAACAATTACAGTATGGTATAATTATCCTGGTTAGGTAATTTGCTTTAATAATAAAATGCTAAGGGGGTCGGTAGTATTGACAGATATTAACCCGCAAATCTTCCGGCAATATGACATCCGCGGGGTAGCGGAAAGGGATCTGAAAAACGAAACCATCGAGCTGCTGGGAAAAGCTTTTGGCGCTTATATTAAAAAGTCAGGAACTAAACAAGTCTTAATCGGTAGGGACAACCGCCTCAGCTCAGGCCGCCTGCGGGACGCGATTATCCGGGGACTGTTGTCCGTTGGCTGTGATGTTGTTGATATAGGCCTGGTGGTAACGCCGGTCTTGTACTATGCCCGTATCCATTACGGGATAGACGGCGGGGTAATGATCACCGGCAGCCATAACCCACCGGAAGATAATGGCTTTAAACTGGCACTTGGCGACGGTACCATATATGGCGAGGACATCCAAAAACTGAAGGAAATGATGATTGCCGGCATATTCCCGTCCGGACAAGGCAGCCTGGAGGAACGAGACGTACTGCCTCACTACCTGGCCATGTTAAAAGAAAAAATAGTGCTGGGTCCGCGCAGGTTAAAGGTAGTGGTTGACTGCGGCAACGGTACCGCTTCACTTGTGGCTGTGCAGATTCTGGAGAACTGGGGCTGTGAGGTTATCCCTCTCTACTGCGAATCCGACGGCTCCTTCCCCAACCACCAACCTGACCCGGTCAAAACCGCCAACCTTACTGAATTGAGGAAAACTGTCACAGAAACAGGCGCAGACCTGGGCGTCGCTTTTGACGGTGACGCTGACCGGATTGGGGTGGTTGACGAGGCCGGGGGAATCATCTGGGGAGACATATTGATGTGCTTGTACTGGCGGGAAGTTATGGCGGCTCACCCCGGCGCCCAGGCCATTATCGAGGTAAAATGTTCCCAGGCGCTGGTCGATGAAGTCGTCCGCCTGGGCGGCAAACCCTTCTTTTATAAAACGGGGCATTCTCTGATCAAGGCAAAAATGAAAGAAATCGGCGCTGTATTTACCGGTGAGATGTCGGGGCATATATTTTTTGCGGACGAATATTATGGCTATGACGACGCTTTCTACGCTGCGGGTCGTCTCTTGCGGCTGCTTTCCAACACTAACGAACCCCTGTCAAAAATGCTGGCCGGTATACCTAAATATTACTCAACGGCGGAAACAAGGGTACCCTGCCCCGATCAGGATAAGTTCAGGGTAGTAAAGAACCTGGTAGAGCAATTTAAACGCCAATATGAAGTAATCGACGTAGATGGGCTACGGGTTCTGTTCGGAGACGGCTGGGGTCTGGTCAGAGCTTCAAATACCCAACCGGTCCTGGTTGCCCGGTGCGAGGCCAAGACTTCGGCAGGTCTGGAAAGGATTTGCGGTATCATGATGGGCGCCCTGGAGCAATACCCCGAGGTCGGGAAATTCAACTGGGAGTACTAAGTAGGTGCGGCTTTAGCCGCACCTGCTATTTTCGCACCTCTCCTTGCGTTTTCCGTGTCTCAAAGAGTGTATCCCATTTCTACTAAACTCATATTATATATAATAAATGCTATTGTCGGAGTGATGAGATGGGATACACCGCTGGAGCCTCAGAAATGCTTTGCGCCCTTAAAAGCAATATGGCGGCACAGCTATACTGGCTGAAAAGCTGCCGGATCCTAAAGCCTGGAAACCCCGCTGACGGGGCTATCACCAGATACCCGGACCAGGGCTGGATAACGCCGTATTTCGCAAATTTTGCTGCCATGGCCATGCTGGAAGAGCCATCCTGCTACTTTTCAGTTGAGCGCTACCTGGACTGGTACTTGCGCCACTTGGAGGAAAACGGTACTATCCTTGACTATCATTACGACGAAAATTTTAATACCAAAACTACCGCGCCCGATTCCGAAGACGCTTATGCGGGAACTTTCCTGTCTCTTGTTTTTAAATACTACCAAAAAACAGGCCGCACAAACTGGATCAGGGAAAACTTGCCAAACTTAAAAAAAGTAGCGCAAGTCATTATAAACCTGATGGACCGCGACGGCCTGACATTCGCGTCAGCCGGCTACAGGGTAAAATACCTGATGGATAACTGTGAAACATACCGCGGGTTGGCAGATTTTGCGGTAATGCTTGAGCATATCGGCGAGCAGGAAGCCCGGTATTATAAGGCTAAAGCGAGAGCTATCGCCAGGGGTATAGAGAAGGTGCTTTTGCATCGCTTCCTCAATTACTACCACCCCAGCAAAACCGGGTGGCTTAAACCTGGAATTAACCTGAAAATATTTTACCCTGATGCCGCCTGCCAGACCTTTCCCGTACTGTACGGGCTGATAGAACCGGAATCAGACCGGGGCGTCCGTCTTTACAATATTTTTAATGAGCGCCACGGCAACTGGATTACCATAGAACCGCCTGATTACCCCTGGATGGTCCTAGGCCTTTACGCCTGCCTGCACTGGGATTACAGCAAGGCTTATGAAAAAATCCGTCACGCCAGGAAAGCATATATCGATACCGGATCCGGCAATTGGTTCTGCGCGGAGAGCGCTTTTTTTGTACTTACCTGCGCCAGGCTGATTAGGGACCGGGACAGATGGCTATAACGGCATCGTTTTTAATCCACAGCCGTACCCGGGACAGTAAGGAAAAAATATGCTAAAATTTAATACATTCCGGAGAGAACAAAAGGAGCAAAACAGTGAAATATAATATTTATATTGATACCGCCGCCACCCTGGCCAAAAAGGCCGGCGAAATAATCAGGGACAAGTTCGGCGGGGACTTTGCGAAGGGATATAAATCATGTCCCTCAGACCTGGTTACTGAAGTGGACCGCAGGTCCGAGTCACTTATTACGGGAGAGCTGAGCGAGAAATTTCCCGGACATACCATTATCGGCGAGGAAAACAGCGGAAATGTAAAAAATATACAGAGGGGCTATACCTGGTACGTAGATCCCCTGGACGGCACTACCAATTTTGTTTACGGCATTCCTTTCTGCTGCGTCTCCATCGGCCTGGCCTGTGATGGGAAAATGGTAGCCGGGGTTGTCTATGACCCGTTTCGCGACGAATGTTTCTGCGCGGCAGCTGGCTGCGGGACAAGCTTGAATGGCAGAACAGTAAAAGTCGATCAGTCAAGA
>JAQVLS010000216.1 GCA_028704035.1 Desulfotomaculaceae bacterium
ATACCTCAACATGCAGAAATAACCATGAGAGAGGTGTGTCCCCATTTCTACTTTATCCCCACACCTTATTACAGATGAGTGTCTCCTTATCGCTGAGGAGGCGTGTCCCCATTCCGCTTCATGCAGCTTCGGTACGAGAGAGCCGCCCCACCTTGTACCACGTGAAGAAGCCGCAGGAGTTTATCCCGCGGCAGTTAAGTCATCCTAGCTCGCTATCTTCTGCTTCATAATTTCAACCGCCCGGTCCATCTGCGGGTCGAAGGGTGGTTCCTGCGCCGGCACTGGCACATCCGGCTCTATCCCTTTCAGGTTGATATCATTCTTGTTCGGAGTCAGGTACCTGGCTGTCGTAAGCTTGAGTCCCGCCCCGTTGTCCAGACGGAACAGCGTCTGGACGACGCCTTTGCCAAATGTTTTTGTCCCTACCAGGGTCCCCGCGCCGGTGTCCTTTACCGCGCCGGCCAGTATCTCAGCGGCGCTGGCACTGCCTCCGTTGATTAACACCACCAGGGGCAAGTTGATTGTCTGCCCCTCGGAGGGAAACTCCTGATCCCTGCCGGTGCGGTAATCAATATATACTATCGGGCCTTTGGGGACAAAATGCTTGGCTACATTTACCGCGGAAGTCAGCTCACCACCGGGATTATCCCGGAGATCCAGGACCACACCCTTTATTCCACTGCTCTGCAAATTTGACAGGACCGCCTTCATCTCTTCCGGCGTCCGCTCCGTAAACTGGCTAATCATAATGTAGCCAATATTTGAGTTATCGATAACCTGCCCTTCCACTGTGGGCACACTTATCTCTTCCCTGGCTATGTTGGGAAACTGCCGTGAACTTCCCTGCCTTTCAATGGTAAGGCTAATAGTCGACCCCACCGGTCCTCTCATCAGGCTAATGGCTGTTTCCAAATCGATTTCCCTGGCATCGGTGTCGTTAATCCCGACGATCAGGTCTCCGGCTTCAATACCCGCTCTGGCAGCCGGCGTCCCCTCGTAAGCGCGGACTACCGTCAAGCTCAAATCCTTTACGCCTACGAGAATGCCCAAGCCGCCAAAAGATCCTTTTATTTGTTCCTGCAGCATGGCAAAGGTTTTAGGTTCCAGGTAGACCGAATATGGATCGTTTAGTGAATCAACGATCCCTTTGATGGCCCCGTCAATCATCTGGGCTGAACTAACCGGCTGCAGGTACTGAGTCCTGACAATCGCCACTATCTTGACCAGGTTGCTGACATACTTATAATTGCCGGCCACAAAGGCGCCCATAATAATGAACACGGCAATAATGAAGCCCGCCAGGATTTTAAGGCGCCTGTCGCCACGACTGCTGTTTAATTTATTGTAACCCAAGTTATCAACACCTGCACTTTATTTAGATACGTTATTATACTACATCAAGATGGTAAACATGTCCAATATAATAATTTACCAGTATTATTCAAAAAAATACTGCCGGCAGTTCCCTGCCGACAGTGTTCAGATGCTATCTGGTAATATTGATTGAAAAATTAGAGATAACCCATCGGGTTGACCGGATCACCATACACCCTCACCGAAAAATCAAGGTGCGGCCCGGTCGAATTGCCTGTGCTGCCGACCTCGGCAATAGGATCACCTTGATAAACTTCCTGCCCCGCGCAGACTAGCCGGGCGTTCAGGTGGGAATAAAGTGTGGTCAAACCGCCGCCGTGGTCAATCATTACCACATTGCCGTAGCCGCTCATGTAACTAACATCAATAACTGTGCCATCCTGGGCCGCCACTACTGTTGCCCCGTAGTCTGCCGGTATATCTATCCCGTTGTGCATGCGGCTAGTTCCCAGGATGGGATGTATACGCCAGCCAAATACGGAGGAAATATCATAATAGCCGGGCACCGGCCAGACAAAACCACTGGTGGAGGCGGGCCGATCACTAGACTGCGTGCGGGCGATCTCACGCAAGATCTGCTGTTCCTGTTCCTCCAGGCGTGCAGCTTCGGCCTCAATATCCCACAGGTTGCTCTCGGCCTCGCTGAGCAGTGCGTTTCTCTCTTCTTTTTTGCGGGTAAGCTCACTGCGGGCGGCTTCCTGCTGGCTGATCAAATCCGTCAGGGTCTGCTGCTGTTCCCCAATTTCCACCTTTTTTTGATCCAACCGCTGGCGGTCGGCTCTGATCTGGGCAATTGTCTCTGAATCCTGCTGGACCACCCGCTTCAACAGTTCGAACCGGTTGACAAAGTCATTGAAATCACTGGCCTCAAAAAGCACCTCCAGATAGCTGACATTGCCCACCTGGTAAATGCTTCGCACTCTCTTATTTAAAATTTCGGTACTTTTATCCAGCTGAATCCTGGCCTCTTCCAGTTCAGCTTCGGTTAGGCGCAGTTTTTCCCTGGTGATGTCTAGACTTTCCTGCAGCTTTTCCAGCTGAACAGCTTTCTCACTGACTAACCCGTTATAATATGCGACCTCGCTGGTATAATTCCTGACCACGCCCCGGGTTTGATCGGCTACACCTCTTACCCCACCGAGCTTTTCCCTGGTTCTTTCCAGCCGCTCCTCCAATTCATCGCCGTTTGCGACACCCAGGGCGCCCAGCAAAAACAAAGTCAGCAAGACAAAAATAAGTGCTTTACCTTTAATAAAACCGGTTTTCAACAAACTCCCCCCAATTCCGGTATTTATCTTACAATGTTTAAGCTCCAAAAGACCCGTTAATTCTTTAAAAACCTACGCATGCTGATCAGACTGCCGACCGCCCCGATAACCAGTCCTGTTAACAGGAGCAGTTCCATCAGGGGTTTGATCAAGGCTCGATCGGTGACCAGCTGCACGAAAGGAAGTGAAAGCTGAATATTGCCAATAAGTGATATATATCCAAAATAGACAACCGCAACCGCAATCAGTGAGCCTGCCAGCCCCAGCATCATTCCCTCCAGGACGAAGGGAAACCGTACAAACCAGTTGGTCGCTCCCAGGGTTTTCATGATGCCGATCTCTTTGCGCCGGGCATAAACTGAAAGGCGGATAGTAGTAGCAATAAGGAAAACCGCCGCTACCCCTAAAAGCGTCATGGTGATCAGCCCGGCTGTACGGACCCACTTGGATAAGTCCATCATTTTTTCTACAATACCCTGGCCGTAACGCACCTTGTCAAACTGATCGTAAATCTCC
>JAQVLS010000217.1 GCA_028704035.1 Desulfotomaculaceae bacterium
CACATTCTGCCTGTCATGGTAGTCATCCATCTGGATCAGCAGCTGGCCTTCCCGCACCAGTTCCCCTTCACGGCAGTTAACGGTGGATATTTTACCGGAGAAAGCAGCTGTAATCTCGTACGGCTGGGGAAAGCTGACCCTGCCGCTGGCCAACACGGTCTGGTTGATGTTAAGCGGCTTTAACCTGTAATAATCAACCGTGTTTTTTTTCAGGTAAATAACTCGCGCGACGGACACAACTAAAACCAGCGCCAATAAGCCCGCCAGTATTTTCAACCAGCCAATCTTCTTTTTTTCCGTCACATTTGAAGCCTCCTTTTAACCTGTTAACCAACTAAAGTTAATCAGCACCCTGATATTAACCCACGGTCGGGGTTTACAGTTACACTCTGCAAAGTTAGTAATGAGAATAAATGCGCATATACCAATAGAAAGGCTCATCAATCCTCCTTTTCAAGCTTAGCCAAGTGAAGCGAAAGCAGATCTATGGTCCTTTTAAGGCGGGGGCGGATCTCCTCTTTCATATCTTTGTAAGCCTCTCTCCCGGCGTCTGTCAGTTCATAGACACGTTTAGGATGGCCGCCCGAATCATCGATATATTCAGACACCATACCCAGACGCGCCATCCGCCGCAATAAAGGGTAGACAGAACCCGGAGAAGGTTTCCAGTTGCCTCCGGTCACCTCATAAATCCGTTCCAGGATCTTCTTTCCATACAATTTCTCCTCTGCCAGCAGGCCAAGGACATAATATGGAAGGAGCCCCTTTAGGAGCAGCCCCCTGCTTAATTTCGAAACATCTATGAGCTTTTCATATACTTTTTCCCGATCCTTTTTCATGCGCGGCCCGGATGCAAAGTGTCTTAATGACGCGGCGCATTCCGGAAAACACAACTCCTTCCCCGAATTGGACATAGTGCCGGCCGAATACCTATCATATTGGTCCTATCCGGCTGCTGCATACAATAGCATCTTAACTATCAACCGTGTGCAAATAGGCTCACTAACGATATATATCGCTAGTGATACATTATCATCCAACTTATCCCTGAGTCAACTTTTATTTTTGTGATAAAAATAAAATAAACGGGGATATTTTTTCCCCGTTTATGTTTAGAAATAAATCCAGGCAAATTATATACTGTCACATTTTGTCAAGAATTCTTTGCCGGAGATACCCACTCTGGTCATTTCATAAGCATCAAGCACCTTATCTAGCGCTTCTTCAGACATTAGTTGCTTCTCCAACACAATGTCACGGACCTTGCATCCCTGTTGCATGGCTTCTTTAGCAATAGCGCTGGACATCTCGTATCCCAGGTGCGGACTCAGCGCAGTCGCAATGCAGACGCTATTTTCCACCATCTCACGGCAACGGTCCCGGTTGGCTGTGATCCCCCGGATGCAGCGTCTGGCAAAAACATACTGCACATTGGTCAAGATGTTGATGGAGTTCAAAAGATTAAAGGCCATGACCGGCTCCATAACGTTTAGTTCAAACTGACCGGCTCCTGATGCCAGGGTTACCACCAAATCATTGCCCGTAACCTGGAAGGCCACCTGGTTGATCACTTCAGGTATGACCGGATTTACCTTGCCGGGCATTATGGAAGAGCCGGGCTGCATCTGAGGCAGGTTGATCTCTTTCAGTCCGCAGTAAGGTCCCGATGCCAGAAGCCGCAGGTCGTTGGCAATCTTAGATAGTGCAGTGGCCAGGTTTTTCATGGATGAGGAAAATTCAACGAAGGCATCGGTGTTTTGAGTAGCGTCGACCAGGTTGTCGGCCAGGCGCAGGTCTATTCCAGAGATCTTTCGCAGCTGCTCAATTACCCGTTCAACATAAATAGAATCGGCATTGAGGGAAGTGCCGACAGCCGTAGCCCCCATGTTGACCGTAAGCAGTTCTTTGCAAACCCCCCGCAACCGCTGTATGGAACGGTCCACCACATCGGCGTATGCTCCGAATTCTTGCCCCATCCGGATAGGAACGGCATCCTGCAGATGTGAGCGCCCTGTTTTCAGGACGTCATCAAACTCAACGGATTTGAGCCTCAGCTCTTTTTCCACTTCCTCTGTGGCCTGCAGCAGATCAGTGGCCTTGCCGAGGATAGCGATGCGCAGGGCCGTGGGGAAGACATCATTGGTTGACTGGGACATATTCACATGGTTGTTGGCCGAAACCAGGCTGTAATCGCCCAGCTTTCCGCCGAGCATCTCGATAGCCCGGTTGGCGATGACTTCGTTAGCATTCATGTTGATGGAAGTTCCGGCGCCGCCCTGGATGGGATCTACCACAAACTGGTCGTTAAATTTCCCTTCCATCACTTCCTGCGCGGCGTCGGCGATGGCCTGCCCACGTCGCTCATCCAGCAGGTCGGCTTGCATATTGGCCAGGGCGGCCGCTTTCTTTACCATTCCCATAGCGCTGATTAACACTTCGTCCAGATGACAGCCGGTTATCGGAAAATTTTCCAACGCCCGGACAGTTTGCACTCCATAATAGACCCCGCTAGGCACTTCCATTTCCCCAATAAAATCATGTTCTATTCTGTAATCATTTACCTGTTCTTGGTTTTTCATAAAAAAGTCTCTCCTTCGTAGCCTAGAATGTGTGGCATTAATAATAAACTATTATAACGAACATTAGCCAGGTATCAATACTTTATTTTTATTTATTTTATCTACCCATTGATTCCACCTGCTTTTCTAAGAACTAAAATATTGTTGGTGGGCAATAAATCTTTATTGGTTTTTCAATAGAAAAACGTGAAAGTCACCACCTTTCACGTTCAAATAAAAACGTATTTCATTCAATGCTGTACTATAACTGCTCTTTAGTTTTTTCCCTCTGCAACAGGGCAATGGATTTATGTCATACTTTTGCAAAAAAGAGTACCGGTCTACCCCATGGTATTCGTTGCCGATTTTGATTCATAATTCATTATAATGCATAATTAAATTAAATACTAAAAAAAGTTGGGTGAACATGTGAAAATAAAAGATTTTCAATTGGAGGTTTTTTTCGGCAAATATGAATTCACTGCTTCATATTTTTTGCATTCGAGGTATGTGGGATCGTAGAATGTTTTGCCAACAGTTGCAGAGAGCGATCGGCAGCATTGAGAACTATTCTAATGGCTATCCTGGATA
>JAQVLS010000024.1 GCA_028704035.1 Desulfotomaculaceae bacterium
GGAGCAAGGTTGCCTTTCAGGATGGCAATGCCGCCTTCCTTGCTGTAGGGGTTATCTAGCGGCCGGATAATTTCCTTGTTGCGGACCGAGGCCATGCTGATGTTTTCAACGAGAGGTTTCCCGGTAACAGTTATTGCGTCCAGATGCAGCAAGCCAGCTTCAGCCAGCTGTTTCAACACCGCTGAAATTCCTCCGGAAACATAGAGGTCAAAGAGGTGGTCTGTGCCGCCGGGGCTGAGTTTGACTATGTTCGGCACACGGGTGCTGATTTCATCGAAATCCTCGATTCTTAGCGGTACTTCGGCCTCGCCGGCGATGGCCAGCAGGTGCAGAACCGTGTTGCTGGAGCCGCCGATAGCCATATCCAGGGCTATTGCGTTATAAAATGCGTCCAGTGTCATGATATCCCGCGGGCGGATGTTTTCTCTGACTATCTGCACGGCCTGATGGCCAGCTAGTTTGGCCAGCGCCTTACGCTTTCCGTAAGGGGCGGGTATGGTGCCGTTGCCCGGCAGCCCCATGCCCAGCGCTTCTACCAGGCAGTTCATGGAGTTGGCTGTAAACAACCCCGAGCAGCTGCCGCAGGTGGGACAGGCGCCTTGTTCCATCTCTTCCATTTCGGCTGCGGTGATAGCCCCCACGGCATACGCTCCCACAGCTTCAAAAAGAGGCCGTACCAGGTCGGCGGCTTCACCCGCGTAGTTGCCGGTCAGCATCGGCCCGCCGCTGACATAAATAGAAGGAATATTCAGCCTGGCTGCCGCCATCAGCATACCCGGCACGATCTTGTCACAGTTTCCGATAAGGACGAGCCCGTCAAATTTATGGGCCGCGGTCATAGTCTCAATAGAGTCCGCTATCAGTTCACGGCTGGCCAGGGGATATTTCATACCGTCATGGTTCATGGCGATGCCGTCGCATATACCGATAACCGGGAATTCTACCGGTGTGCCGCCTGCCGCCGACACGCCAAGTTTGGCTGCCTGGGCCAGGTCCCGCAGGTGAACATGTCCCGGTACAATCTCGTTGAAAGAATTTACGATGCCGATCAGCGGTTTCTTCAAGTCGTCCTCGGTATAACCCATAGCATAAAAAAGGGACCTGTGCGGCGCCCGGGCCACTCCCTGTGTTACCTGTTCGCTTTGGAGACAACCTTTACTCATAAAAAAAGCCTCCTTAATTATTATCCATATAATTTTAACACGATCGGAAAACTTGTGCCATGTATGAAAAAGATTATAAACCACTTAACTATCTAAAACAATAGATTTTGACCATAGACGGGCTTTTCTTTAAAGATAGCATGGCAAGGCAATACAGAACTGGAATCTCATTCCCGGCGTCTAATTAATAAGCATATAAACATGTATTATTAATTAATAATTGCGTTTATCGTTTTATCTGGTATAATCAACGTAGGACCTTTTAAGGGGGGACATGCATGTTTACAGGAGCGTTTCAGCCCATGCATTTATTGCTGATTCTAATAGTGGTGTTGATTATTTTCGGACCGGGCAAACTGCCGGATGTAGGCAAGGCAATGGGTAAGACAATTCGTGAATTCAAGCGTTCGGCGCAGGCAGATATGGAAGAGGAAGAAACAGGAGCAAAGGATCAGATAGCCAAGACCGAGGCTCAGAAATAATAAAAAATATCTAATGACTAAAAAAACCCGCCGTTTTTCGGCGGGTTTTTTGTTTGGCGATATGTTGAAATAATCCAGGAATTATACTTTTTGAGTGGGATATCCTCTCGTTCACGGCGCCGTACAAGATGTTTTTGCAGATGGAGTCGGATGTTTAATAACAAATTGTTCTTTTCGCTAATATAATAGCTTTAAAACGCTGTTATGAAAAGGGGTGCAGTTCTGACATGGTAGTTATTCTTAATGAAGAACTATGTACGGCGGCCAGTGATCACGCCGTATTCACCTGGGCGACGCCGGGTAAAAAAACTGACACCACTGTTTACCTGGGTGAGAACCCCGGCGCCCTGGGCAAATATACAGGCTATCCGAATACCGAATACCACCTGGCGGAAGTGCGCGGCCTTAAACCCTCCACCCGCTACTGGTACACTGTTGCAAGCGGCGGCGCCGGCGGTTCCCGCAACTCCTTTGTTACTCTGCCCGCGCCTGAAGGGAAACTGCTGTTCAGCCTGGGGCTTATCGGTGACATTCATATATCCTACGAAGACTCGGTAAACGACGTCAACGAAAAATACTTTGGCAAACTCAGCAAATACTCCGGCGTCCTTTTTACACAATGCGTCAGGGACATTAAGGCCAGAAATATTGATCTGGCCCTGATGATCGGCGACCTGACGGACTCATCCAGCGAGCGGCAGTATCAATGGCTGAAAAACTCACTGCTGCCCGGTTTTGGTGATATTCCCTACACAGCTTGTATCGGCAACCATGATAAATATCTCAAACACGGGGGCCCGGGTGAGCGTGGGTTTTTAAAATACGCGGCCAACCGGGCCGAGACCAGGGCCAGTATTAATATGCGGGGCTGCCAGCTGATCCTTATTGACAGCTGCAGCCAGGACAAAGATTGGGGGCAGGTCGGCGCGGAGCAGATGTCCTGGTTGGCGCAGCAGTTAAAAGAAACGGCGGGTCGCCCGTCATTCCTTTTCCTCCACCATCCCTGCAGCGGAGTTGATGTATGGTTCGGCGTAAAGAATTTCAGGGAACTGCAGCAGACGATCAGGCGGTTCCCGAATGTCAGGGGGGTTTTTTGCGGGCATATGCACCGTCACAATATCAGTACCGGCCGTTTTCTGACCGGCAGCCTGCCTTACGTTGTGCTGCCCGCCACGGTCCAGTACCCCTGCTCCTATGCTGTACTGAGGGTGCATGAAGAGGGTTATGAGTACAATGCCTATAAAATCAATAGGCTTGATTTGTCTGAAATGTCCCGTGACAGCATTCTTCTCAAACGCGGGGGCAGGGCTGTTTTCAGCCGTTACAGTTTCGGCGGTATAGGCGACCGCAGTATTTCCTACAGCAGAGGGCGCCTGCGCCGGCATAAACAGTATGAGCTGTCGGTTACCCTGGAATATCAAAAAGCAATGGAACTGTTCGCCCGTGCCCAGGCGGCCGGGGGGGCAAGCTGCGCGCCGGCAGCAGAAAACGGTAAAATGAGAGTGATACTGGGCCGCCACGATTCTCTCGGCACGGCTATAAGTACGCTCCTGCAGAAAATACGGCTCTATGGTATAAAGGCGTCTGTTATAAAGGAAGGTAATTATCGCCTGCCGCAAGAATTCATTAAAACCTACTACGGGTAATAATGTCGATTTTTTTTCCTTTCCTGCAGGAAATTCCTTTCAGCCGGCGAATATAAATATAATTAATAGTAATTGAGAAAGCGTGGTGAGTTTATCTTCGGTTTAAAATAGCAGGTATGGTTTTTACGGGCAGCACGGCAGGTTGAAGGAAGTATGGTAGTTGGTAAACGTAGGATGGTAATACGGCAGGCAAAGGGAGTATTGTTTTTATATTCCCTTTTTAAGTAAAATAAATTTTACTGCTCGCTAAAACTCCTATGGGGTTTTTTTTATTTTTTAAAATGTTTTAAGGAGGTAAAAACAGTGAAAAAATTATGGTTTGGCAATGAAAAGCGGAGATTGGCAAAAACGGCAGGCATAGTTTTGCTGCTGCTGGCGGTGACGGCGCTGCTTGCTCTGACCGGCTGTTCATCGAAAACAACTGACCCGGCCAAAAGCCAGCAGGTGGTTGAGCTCAAACTGGCGCACTTTTTCCCGGGTAATCACTTGACCGAGAAGGAGCTGGTCCAGCCCTGGGCCAAGGCAATTGAGGAAGCCACAAACGGCCAGGTGAAAATTACCGGTTACCCCCAGGAAACGCTGCTGAAAGCGGACGCCATCTATGACGGCGTTGTTAACGGTATCGCCGACCTGGGACTGTCGTGTTTCTCTTATACCAGGGGCCGTTTCCCCGCCCTGGAAGCTTTTGAGCTGCCCGGCGTTACCTACAATAACTCCAAAGTTGCCAGCAAGGTGGCCTGGGAGGGCATCAAGCAGCTCAACCCCAAAGAAGTACAGGACACCAAACTGATGATGGTGCTGACCACCGGCTCGGGTGACCTGTATACAAAGGTGCCGGTGCAGAAAAAGGAAGACTTGAAAGGATTGGAAATAAGGGCCACCGGACTCAGCGCTAAGACATTGCAGGCACTGGGAGCAAGCTCGGTAGCAATGCCGCAGTCCGACGCTTATGAAGCATTATCCAAGGGTGTGGTCAAGGGCAACCTGGGTCCGATCGAGGTACTGCAGGGCTGGAAACAGGCTGAAGTCACCCAGTATATCACCAAGACGCCTTTCCTTTACAATACCCTGTTTTTTGTGACCATGAACCTTGACAAGTGGAACTCGCTGTCTCCTGAAATCCAGAAGGCCATTGAAAAGGTCAACGAGGAATATTTTGAAAAAGTGGCTATGGGATTCTGGGATAAACAGAATGAAGACGCTTTGAAGTACGCGGTTGACGAGAAAGGCATGAAACTGCTTACCCTGCCGAAAGAGGAAGCAGACCTCTGGATAACCACAATTACGCCGATTCAGGACGAATATTTGGCCAACATGAAGACAAAGGGCATCGATGGCCAGCAGATACTGGACAAAGTCAAGGAGCTGGCTGACAAATACAATGCGGAATATAAATAAGCCGGCGGAGGTAACTGAACAATGAAAACGTTTTCCGGCCTGGTTAAGGGGCTCAGCCGGGTGCTGGATCAGGCGGCGGGGTTTGTCCTAGTCGTAACGATGGCTTTGGTCGTTGTGAATATATTATTCAGCAGGATACTTAAAGCGCCGGTCTTTGGCGCCTATGAATACGTGGGGCTGCTGACCGCCGCGGTGATCGGGCTGTCGCTGGCCTACTGCGGCGTGCAGAACGCGCACATTGACATCAGTATCGTGGTGGATCGGCTGCCCGCCGGGCTGCGGGCTGTGCTCAACGCGCTGATCAACTTTATTTCAATGTGTTTTCTGCTTGTTTCCGCCTGGTATGTCGGGGCTTATGCCAGGAGCATGGCTGAAAATGGCCTGGTATCCGCTACAACCCAGATACCGATCTATCCCTTTGTCTACCTGATCGCCCTGGGCATGCTGGCCTACTGCCCGGTTTTACTGGTAAAGTCTATTGAATCTGTGATTAAGGCGGCTAATGAAAAATGACAACACTGACTATCGGTTTTATCGGCATACTGGCTTTCCTGGCCCTGGTCGCTATGCGGATGCCCATTGCCATCGCTATGGCCCTAGCCGGGTTTGTGGGATTCAGCTTCATGGTCTCGCCGCAGGTAGCGATGAACATGGTGGCCAAAGAGATGTACTCTAATTTATCCTCTTATTCATTAAGCGTTATTCCCATGTTCGTCTGGATGGGATTCCTCGCATATTATTCGGGGATCGGCACCAGGCTGTATGTATTTGCTTACAAGCTAATCGGCCATTATCCCGGCGGATTGGCTATGGCGACCCAGGTTGCCTGCGGGGTATTCGGCGCCATCTGCGGGTCAAACACCGCCACGGCGGCGACTATGGGTGCGATTGCCCTGCCGGAAATGAAAAAATACAAGTATGATACTTCTATAGCCACGGCCAGCGTCGCCGCGGGCGGAGTGCTGGGCGTGCTGATCCCGCCCAGCGTGATTTTCATTGTTTACGGCATGGCCACCGGAGAGTCGGTGGGCAAGCTTTTCATCGCCGGGATCCTGCCCGGTATTCTGCTCATGCTGCTGTATATAGGAACATTGTATATCCTGATCCGGCGCGACCCGGATTTAGGCCCCGCCGGGCCGAAGTCAGGCTGGCGAGAGCGGGTTGAGTCGCTGCGCGGCGGCCTGGGAGGGGTCCTGTTCGTCTTCGCGCTCTCTATCGGTGGCCTGTTCGCCGGGTGGTTCACACCCACGGAAGCAGGCGCGGTAGGCGCTGCGGGGGTCCTTGCCGTATCGCTCCTGGAGAGGCGCCTGAGCTGGGAGGGCTTTAAAAAATCCCTCTATGACACCACGCGTACCAGCGCCATGATCATGTTTATGGTTGCCGGGGCTATGATGTTTGGCCGCTTCATGGCCGTAAGCAGGGTGCCTTTTGAGCTGGCCAACTGGGCCGGCAGTCTGGACCTGCCCCCGTTTGCCATCATGGGGACTATTATTTTAATATATCTGGTGCTTGGTTGTCTGATCGACGCGCTGGCGCTGGTCCTGCTGACCATACCTATCTTTTACCCAGTCGCGGTTACAACGCTGGGCTACGACCCGATCTGGTTCGGGGTGATCGTGGTCCTGGTGGTGGCAATGGGTGTAATCACGCCCCCGGTAGGCATGAATGTCTATATTATCAAAGGCATTGTGCCCGACGTACCCCTGGAAGTGATATTTAAAGGGATATGGCCTTTTTTAATCGCCATATTAATCTGTGTGGCGATCCTAATGGTCTTCCCGCAGATTGCCACTTTCCTGCCGGGTTTGATATCTTAGCAGTTTCATTAAGTGACGGCAGGTTAAAGGCTGTTTAAATGGTTTGCAAGTAGATAATGCATTTACAAACAGGTAACATTTTTAGTGTGCGCTGTTTATCCACCCCTTGCTCCTGCTATTGGAGCAGGGTTTTTATTCGTTACTTGATTTCCCTGGCGGCGATATCGGTCATATAATTTGTAAATAAGGTAGAATTGTTATTGAAATAAGAAATATGTTAACATTAGTGATAAAATATTTTAAATAAAAGAGGATCGATATGTCGGAACGGGAAACAGAAAAACATGAATGCTTAAATACAGCGCTACGGACCCTGCATGAATGCTTTAGTATAACGATGCCACAAATGCTGGACATTGCTGAAAAATTTCACGAAGCTATGCTGGCTGGACTGACGGGACGAAAGGGACCGCTGAAAATGCTGCCCTCCTTTTTGAGCATTCCCACGGGCGAAGAAAGCGGTATGTTTTTAGCAGTCGATTTCGGCGGCACCAATGTCAGGGTCTCCTTAATCAAGCTGCTGGGGCATGGTAAAATAAGGGTATCGAAAAAGAACTCGGTGCTTTTAAAGGACCCCGGCGGTAGTTACGATTATACCTCGTCGGACGTAACCGGCCGGGAACTGTTTTGTTTTCTGGCCGCACAGATAGCAGGGCTTGTGGGGTCAGGCGCCGCTGTTCCACTGGGCCTGACCTTTTCCTTCCCTACTGAAATGCATGCTTTGGACAAAGCCGTGCTAATCGGCTGGACAAAGGAGTTCAAAACAAGGATGACGGAAGGGAGGGATATTAACCTCCTGCTGCATGAGGCTTTACAAAGGCACGGCCTGCACGGGGTCAAGCCCGTGGCCGTGATTAACGATACAGTGGGCACACTGCTGACGGCAGCATACGGGGATCCGCACGCGGACGTCGGCTCAATCTGCGGTACCGGGCATAACACATGTTATCTCGAGCCGCTGCCGCCGGGCCGGCACGGGCCGATGGTCATCAACATTGAATCCGGCAACTTTGACGGGCTGCCGGTAAATGACTTTGACCGGGAGCTGGACCTGCAAAGCGAAAAGCCTGGCGGACAGATACTGGAAAAAATGGTATCCGGCCGTTACCTGGGAGAACTGATGAGGCTTGTTGTCCTTGACCTGGCGCATCAGGGCTGCCTGTTTCAAAGGAAGGGCGGCGATATGCCGGGTTTCCTCTGCCAAACAAACACCTTTAGTGCGGAACATATGTCCCTGATACTGAGTGATAAGACCGCAGGTTTCGCCGGGACGGCGGCGTGGCTCAAAGGTTCCGCGGGAATTGAGGCGGCGCTGCCGGAACTCGCCGCCCTGCATACTATCGCTTCCCTGTTGACGACCAGGTCGGCGCGGCTGGTGGCGGCAACCTGGGCCGGTGTGCTGCGGCACCTGGACCCGCTTTTAAAAAACCAACACACTATTGCTGTTGACGGTTCGTTATACGAGAAGATGACCGGTTTTGCATGGCGCCTGCGCGAGGCTATGGATGAAATATTACAGGACAGGGCAGGACAGGTGACATTAAAATCCACGCGGGACGGCTCGGGTATGGGCGCAGCCATTGCCGCTGCTTCTGAAATAATATAGTGAAACGATAAGAGAAGATATATTTTGCCGGGGTGGAATGAATGAAATCACTGGGTTTATGTATAGGGGCCTCAAATATTGGCCTGGTTTTACTGGAGAAGGGCGCGGACAACAGCGTCAAGATAATACAGGCCATTACTGCGCCCCATGAAGGCAATCCCCGCCAGGCCGTAATGGACATGGTCGATGCGACGCTTTTGCAATCAGTCGACAGCCTGGCCGTAACAGGCAGAAAGCTTAAAAACAAGATCAACGCGCCTTCCATTTCCGAGCCGGAGGCCGTGGAATATGCCTACAATCATCTCAAGCAATTTTACAGCAACGTGGACCTGATTGTCAGCGCCGGGGGCGAGACCTTTATCGCTTATAAACTTGACCGGGCCGGCCGGATTATTAACGTCTTTACCGGAAACAAATGCGCGTCCGGCACCGGCGGGTTTTTTTTGCAGCAGGTAAAAAGGATGGACCTGAGCGTAGAAGAAGCCGTATCTATCGCTGAGCTGGAGAACCCGTACAAGGTGGCGGGGAGATGCTCTGTTTTTTGTAAAAGCGACTGTACCCACGCTTTAAACAAGGGCGCTTTAAAAGAACGGGTAACAGCCGGCCTCTGTGAAATGATGGCCGTCAAAGTGCTGGAGCTTTTGAAAAAAACCGTGCACCACAGGGTTATGATCGTGGGCGGTGCGTCCGCCAATACGGCTATGATCGATTTTATAAAAAAAGAAATTACCGAGCTCATTATTCCCGAGCAGGCAAAATATTTTGAGGCGTACGGCGCCGCCCTGTGGGCGCTGGAGGCCGGGACAAAACCTGCAGGAGACCCCGGCGAGCTGTTTGCCGACGGTGAAAGCACGTTTTCCTGCCTGCCTGCTATTAAAGATTTTTTGCCGCAGGTAACTTTTAAGCAGACCATCCGCCAGGAAGCTGGAAAAGGGGATGTATGCATTCTCGGGTTGGACGTCGGTTCCACAACAACTAAGGCCGTAGTGATGAGGACCAGTGATGACGCCATCCTGGCCGACTGCTACCTGCGGACGAACGGCGACCCGATCCGGGCTGCCAGATATTGTTACCGGGAAGTAAACAGCCGGCTGCAGGAGGAGGTCCGGATAGTCGGCCTGGGGGTAACCGGCTCGGGCCGGCAGATTGCTGGGCTGCATGCCCTTACCCCGGCGGTGATTAACGAAATAATCGCCCATGCCGCAGCCGCGGTTTATTTTGACCCGCAGGTGGACACCATTTTTGAAATCGGGGGTCAGGACGCCAAATACACCTACATCACCAACGGGGTCGCCTCCGATTACGCCATGAACGAGGCCTGTTCCGCGGGGACGGGGTCTTTCCTGGAGGAAGCGGCGCGGGAGTCCCTTTATATCAGCACGGAGGAAATCGGCGATATCGCCCTTACCAGCGAAAAGCCGCTCAATTTCAGCGACCAGTGCGCGGCTTTTATCAGCAGCGACATCAAGAGCGCCATCCAGGAGGGAGCGGCGGTGCCGGATCTGGCGGCAGGGCTGGTCTACTCGATCTGCATGAATTACATCAACCGGGTCAAGGGAAACCGGGCCGTCGGCCGCAAGGTCTTCATGCAGGGCGGCGTCTGCTACAACAGGGCGCTGCCGGCGGCAATGGCCGCCCTGACCGGGAAAAATATCATAGTGCCGCCGGAACCGGGGCTGATGGGCGCCTTCGGCGTGGCGCTGGAGGTTAAAAATAAGCTGGCGCTGGGCCTGCTGGAGCCGATGTCCTTTCACCTCGCTGAACTGGCGGAACGGGAGGCGGTATACGGCGAGCCGTTTACCTGCGCCGGGGGCAGAGAAAAATGCGATAGAAAATGCTCCATCAGCCGGATTAAAATCGAAGGGAAGATATATCCCTTCGGCGGCGCCTGCAACAAGTACGCCAACCTGATCAGAAATAAAAAGGATATAGATACGCAAGGGTTTGACCTGGTTAAAGTCCGCGAAAAACTGGTATTCGGAAAATACGGCGTGGACAGAGGGGTGCGTATATTGCCGCCGAACAACAGGACGGTGGCGATCAACAATTCGCTGCTGACCAACACCCTGTTCCCGCTTTATTATAATTTCTTCACAGCACTCGGTTTTACTGTGCTTCTCGGCGGTGATATTGATGAAGAGGGTGTGGAAAGAAGGGGAGCGGAATTCTGCTATCCCGTCGAGATCGCCCACGGCTCGCTAATGGGGGCGATCCGGCAGAAGCCGGACATATTTTTTCTGCCGCACGTCGGCTCCATGCCCGTGGCCAACGGCATTGAGACCAGTGTTACGTGTCCGTTCGTCCAGGCCGAGCCGTATTACCTGAAAGCCGCTTTTAAAGAATTGAAAGGGAAAATGGTTTTAAGCCCGGTACTTAACTTTTCCGGCGGGTATGAGAGCGCCCGGGAAGATTTTGCCGCCATCGGAAAAGAGCTGGGCTGCAGGACGGAGATTGCAGCTGAAGCTTATGCTGCGGCAGTCCGGGCGCAAAATGACTTTGCCGCGGAATGCAAAGCAATCGGCAGGGAATTCCTGGCGGAGATGGAGCAGCGCCCGGCAGACATAGCTGTCGTACTTTTTGGCAGGCCGTACAACGCCTTTACCCAGAAAGCCAACATGGGTATCCCGCAAAAATTCGCCTCCCGGAGCTGCCGGATTATTCCCTACGACTTTTTGCCCTGCGAGGACGAGGAACCGGCGGAAAACATGTTCTGGGCGCTGGGGCAGACGATCCTAAAGACAGCCAGGTTTGTCAAACGCCACCACCAGCTGTTCCCCGCTTACATAACAAATTTCAGCTGCGGGCCGGATTCTTTTATAGTGGGATTTTTCAGGTTTATCATGGGACAGAAACCTTCCCTGACCCTGGAACTGGACAGCCATTCGGCGGACGCCGGCCTGGATACCCGGATTGAAGCGTTTCTGGACGTCGTTAAAAGCTATATTGAAATCAACAGAGATACGGGACTGCCGCAGACCCGCCCGTTTAAGCCCGCGGAAACCATTATTGAAAACGGCGTGACCTGGGTGGTGGACTCCCGGGGAGAAAGATACAAACTGGACCACCCCAGAGTCCATGTGCTGGTTCCGTCTATGGGCGACACCGGCTCGAAATTACTCGCGGCGTCACTAAGGCGTCTGGGAGTGAGGGCCACGGCTGTGCCTTCACCCGCGGCTGATGAATTGAAAGTCGGCAAGGGGCACGCGACCTGCAAGGAATGCCTGCCCCTGATACTTACTGTGGGCAGCCTGTTCGGCTACCTGGAAAAAAGGGTTGACCCGCGCGAGCTGCTGGTTTATTTTATGCCGACATCTGCCGGTCCCTGCCGGTTCGGGCAGTACAACATCCTGATTGAAAACCTGATCCAAAAACTGCAGATTGAAAATGTAACACAGATTTCGCTATCCTGTGAAAACAGCTACGCCGGCCTGGGAACAGGCTTTACAATCAGAGCTTTTCAAGCGATCATAATCTCCGACGTGCTGGAAGAGATCTACAGCGCCGTCCTGACTATCGCCCGGGACAAAGAGGAATCTCTGAAAATATATTACGATGTCTGTGATATGATCACGCGCAGCGTGGAAAAAGACAGCTGGAAAAAACTCAAGGGAACACTGCGCGAGGCCGCCCGGGTGTTAAAGGCGATTAAAACGCTGCAGCCCCTGGAACAGACGCCCAAAGTTGCTCTGGTCGGTGAAATATACGTGCGGCGGGACGGTTTTTCCAGGCAGTACCTGGTGGAAAAACTGGCCCAAAAGGGTATTCTGGTGAAGACCGCTCCCATAGCAGAATGGATCTATTACTGCGATTATCTGACTAAGAACAATTTAAACGCCGATACAGAAAGAAAAGGATTTATCGGTACATTTATCGAACAGTTTTTTAAAAATTCCTATGAAAAAACAATCAAAGAGATTTTCTCTCACTGCGGCCTGTACGAAGCGCACCAGGTCGATGTGGAAAGGATGATCCGCAACGTCACCGATATAATCTCACCCCGGCTGATTGTCGAAACGATTTTAACAGTCGGCTCGGCCATTACCGAGGTGGTGGAGGAGGTGGACGGCGTTATCTCAATCGGTCCTTTTGGCTGTATGCCAAGCAGGATTGCGGAAGCTGTGATTAACACGCAGATGAATGAAATAAAAATGGAGATCGCCAGGGATAAAGAACTGGTGGCAAAAGTAATGGAGCGTTACCCGTCGCTTCCATTTATCGCAGTTGAGACGGACGGTAACTCTTTTCCCCAGGTGATCGAGGCCAGGCTGGAAATATTCTGCCTGCAGGTGAAAAGGATGCACAGGCGGATCCAGGAAATGAAAAAAGAGTGCAAGTCCAGGGTGGTAAACCGATCCTAAAAAGCGTCCTGGGTATCCTATAAATTGTAGGTGCGGTGTCTAATTTAACACAATTGAGTGTTGTAAGCGGGAAAAAATAAATGACTATCGAATAACTATATTGGTATCGTATAATGAGGAGGATGGTTACATGTCTTTCAAAGATATTCTTTTTTGTAAAGACGGTTCAATTGCGACCATTACC
>JAQVLS010000218.1 GCA_028704035.1 Desulfotomaculaceae bacterium
GATCCCGCTGTCGGCAACCCTGGCCGGCAGCGCCCCGTCGCAGGCGCCCATAACAAAAGCCGCCCTGGCCTCGGGGCTGCGGGAGCGTTCCAGGGAGCAGACCACAACCTGGTCGAAACCAGGCGGAATCAGGCCCAGGCGCATACTGGCCAGCCCTGCGTCCAGGATAGCGGCATATTCTTCTACTGTGAGGACTTCGTCGCCGAGTGCCTCTACCACCTGATCCAGCAGAGCGGTCAACCCGTCCCATATCTGCCCGTGTTCCCTCGCCAGTTCCAGCAATCCCTCGCTCTCTGCCGACCTGCTCCAGCTTTCCAGCAGTGCCGGCACCTCCATCCTGTCCAGCAGGTTGAAAAGAGCTGCGGTGACAGCACAGACATTGGTAGCCCGGCCGGCGGCCCGGCAAAATTCGAAAAGAAAAACCACGGCCTGGCGGCGGATGCGGTTGATCTCGTCCAGCTCGGCCGCTTCTACCTCTGTGATTTCGCTGTCCTCTTCCAGCGACAGGCGGCGGCGGTATTCCCACGGCCTGCCGTCAGTCCAGCGGCTGCCCCTGATACCGTGGGCAAGCACGTAATTTTCCAGCAAGTCGACTTCCTCTCTGGTCAGCGGGATAAGGTCTGTTTTTAAAAAGCGAAAGACCGGGTCAAAGGACCAGTCTGAAACAATCACTTCCAGCGCGGCCCGGACCAACTCCACCAGTGGGTGGTGCATTACAGGGCGCTTTTGGTCGATAAATACCGGGATGCCGTGATCGGCAAAAACGCTGGAGATCAGGTCGGCGTAATGGTCAAGATCGCGCAGCAGGATAATGACGTCGCGGTATCTGTACCCGGCGTCCCGGCAGAGCGCTGTGATTTCGCGGGCCACTCCTTCGGTCTCAGCCTTGGGGTTGGCCGCCGTTGCCAGGGTGACGCCGCCGCCGGCGTCATTCCATTTTGGCGCCGGGTAGCTGAAAAAATGCTTCTCCAGGTGGGCTATTTCCGGGCTTAGATATCGTATCTTGTCGGAGCCGTCTAAAACCAGGGGCCTTTCCACCAGGACCCCTTCCCTAGCCGCTAATTGACAAAGGGATTCATAGGTTTCCCGGATGGGGTAGAACATCCCGGTTTCATCCGGTCCTTCGCCAAGGGTTTTCAGGTCGGTACATAAAGCGATATTGACCCGTCGCGCGTGATGCAGGAGCGACGCCAGCACCCGGAATTCCTGCGGCGTAAAGCCGGAAAAGCCGTCCACCCATACCTCGCCTTCGCAGACTGCGCCTGACAGTGCCAGGCGGTCAGCCAAAAGATTCAGGTAATCATCCGGATCAATAAAGCGGTCTGCCAGAAAATCCTCTAAATCATTATAGAGCAGATAAAGGTCTTCCAGTTTCTCCGCCAGTGTTTCCGCCCCATGCAGGTCGCGCAGGGCAGCGGCGGCGGCGGTCAGGTCCGCCGGCTCGATGCAGTAATTTTTTATTTCTCCCAGAGTGCGGGCCAGGGTGTCGGCAAAACCGGGCTGGCTGGCCGAGCGCCGGAATATCCTGATTTCTTCCCGGCGCTGTTCCAGCAGGCGCCGGAGGAGCATGCGCTTGCCCAGTTCTCCGATGTGGGGCCGGGCCGCTCCTCCCGCTTCCTGCAACACCCGGTAGGCCAGGCGCCGGAAGCTCAGCACCTGAGCCCTGATAAACCCTTTCAGCTCCGGGGTGGCGGCCAGCACATACTCAGTCTGAAAAGTAGCCTGCTCCGGTACCAGCAGCACCAGCGGGGTGCCGGCAGGGCGCGCCTTTAGTTCCGCGCGGATTTCATCCAGACAGGTCCTGGTCTTGCCGCTCCCGGCCCGGCCAATAATAAACCGTAATGACAAAAGATTACACCTCTATCACATGGGGGGACAGTCCCCTATATGCAGATATTTCCAAAAGGGGACAGTCCCCTATATGTTATTTTTTTAGTTTGCCTTCGGCCCTGCTGACAAAGTTGTCTGTTTTAACGATAAAACGTTCGTGCGTGCCCGTGCCGATCAGGTCCACCTGGTCCCGCGCCTCCATTTCAAAGAGCAGCCTTTTCCCTGTGACCTCCGCCAGGCGGGAGGTTATGACCACGTCCATGCCCACTGGGGTGGCGGCCAGGTGCTTTACGTCAATGCTGGTTCCGACTGTTGTTAAGCCTTCATCAAGATACGGCGCGACAGATGACAGGGCCGCCTTTTCCATGAAGCGGATCAGGGCCGGCGTCGCTAAAACACGCACTGAGCCGCTTTCATAAACGACTGCTGTTTCTTTTTGATCAACTTTTATCCTGACCTCACCGGTAATGCCGGGTGCTATCTCTTTTCCCATCACTCTGCCTCCAATGTTTTCTTTGCTAATAAATACAATTTTTTTTCAAAAAAACCTTCTATTGAATTGGAAAGCCGATAAAAAGAAGGGCATGGGACCACATAAGAATATTTGGGAGGTTAAAATGAACTTCCCCTTGTCTCCAGGATATTTTGCAAGGGCAGAGAGATAATATTAACAGTACTCTTTTGGGGAGATAAGATAAACATGGAGCAGGAAACGTCTATGGAAGCACAAGGTGCGGCGCAGGCAACTCACCACAATGCCCCGTTGACTTCAGCTGAATCAGCCAGACTCTGGCAGGGAAACGTTCATTACAAGATGCTTAGGTGCGTTTTTAAGCATTTCTTAAATACACATGCTGACCAAGACCTTCGTTTGCCTATCGAGGAAGCCATATCTATGTTTGAGACGCGGATAAACCAAACCTCGGCAATGCTCAGAGAAGAAAGGCGCCCAATACCAATAGCGTTTGCTGATCGTGACCTGGAATTGGCAGCCTCCAGGTTGTTCACAGATTTATATTATTATCACTATATTTTGCATCTGGCCCGGGCTGGAATCCAACTGAACAGTATGAACTTGGCCCATACAACCCGCGCAGACGTCAGAAACTACTATACGGAATCTGTTGCTTCAACAATGAAGTACTATAACCGACATGCGTGATCGGTTTACCAGAAACATTAATCAGTGCCATTTAATCCCTGGGAATTACCCAGGGCGACAACAGTCGTTCTCTGTTGACGTTGGGATCAACGCCCTCACCCAT
>JAQVLS010000025.1 GCA_028704035.1 Desulfotomaculaceae bacterium
AGAGGGTTGGACTGCATTAAATCCAGGGCTTTACCCTGCGGTACGCCTTCAATAACGTCGAGAAGCACAACATCGCCTAGTTCTTTGGCTACACACCAGTGGGCTGCTGTGGCGCCAACATTGCCTGCCCCAACTACTGTGATTTTATTTCTCTTCATTGCACACCCTCCCTGATTTTTTATGAACAACATCAATTGTCCATATTCCGTTTCCGGTGAAAGCCTAGCTTCACAGCTTTCACCGGCTTTTATATTTAACCTATAACGATAAGGGCATCGCCGCCGTTTACAGCCTGTCCCTTGGTTACTTTAACTTCTTTTACCGTGCCCGCCTTGTCGGCTTGCAGTTCATTTTCCATCTTCATGGCTTCCAGGATCAACAGTACATCACCGATATTAACGGCGTCGCCGACGTTAACTTTAACTTCAAGAACGGTGCCTGGCATCGGCGCGCATAACGTGCCACTACCGCCACCGCCAGCAGCGGCGGGCTTGGGGGCTGCCGCTGGAGCTGCCGCCGGAGCTGCCGCGGGAGCAGGCGGTGGCGCAGCTACCGGCGCCGCAGGTGGAGCAGGTGGTGCTGCTGCGGCTGGGCTGCCGCCTATTTCTTCAACTTCCACTTCAAAGATTTCTTCATTAACTTTAATTTTGAATTTTTTCATGCAAAATCCCCTCCTAAATGGTAGGCCTGTTCTCTTTGCCTTAATAACCTACATGAAGTCTCTCATAGTTAAATCCCGGCCCAGCATTAACTCGGCAATGCCAGCCCTTTTCCACGCGTTACCGGCCTTGGTTACGCTGCTAACCTGGTAGCCAGCTTCCGCCGAATAACCGTAAAGAGCCATTGCTGCTGATATAGCGGCTAGCACTTCGGGTTTAATACCGGCCTTTTCTTTCCGTTTAGCCATTTATTATTTCCTCCTACATGCCGGTATTCATTACTACATGGGGATGTTTCCGTGTTTCCTTTTGGGCCTGCTTTCACGCTTGGTGGACAGGTTCAAGAGAGCATTAATGATCCTCTCTCTGGTTTCTCTCGGGTCAATAACATCTTCAATGAAACCCCTGGCGCTAGCGATGTACGGGTTGGCAAAACGATCGCGGTAATCCTGCACCAGCTGCTTGCGCTTTTCAATCGGATTTTCGGCCCCAGCAATTTCCTTGCGGTTGATAACGTTGACAGCACCTTCAGGGCCCATAACAGCAATTTCAGCTATGGGCCAGGCAAACGTGGTGTCAGCCCGCAGGGAAGCTGCGCACATGGCCAGATAGGCGCCGCCGTATGCTTTACGGGTTATGATGGTAATTTTGGGCACCGTAGCTTCGGAATAAGCATAGAGCATCTTGGCGCCGTGCCGGATGATGCCGCCGTATTCCTGCTGTACGCCTGGTAAGAATCCCGGAACGTCCATAAATGTGACGATCGGGATATTAAAGCAGTCGCAGAAGCGGATCTGCTTGGCAATCTTATCGGACACGTTGATGTCTAAGCAGCCTGCCAGTACTCTGGGCTGGTTGGCAATGATCCCCACCACCTGGCCGCCAATGCGGGCAAAGCCTACCACACCGTTGGTGGCATAGTACTGGTGCACTTCAAAAAATGAGCCTGCGTCTACCACCGAGTTGATTACGTTGCGCACATCATAACCCTTGTTCGCGTCATCGGGAACAACGGTCAAAAGGGTTTCCCTGTCAAAAGCGGGTTCAACGGCCGGGTATGTGGGCGGATCCTCCAGATTGTTCAGCGGCAGGTAGCTTACCAGCGCTTTAATCTGGGCTATGCAGTCGTCCTCATTGGCAGCCATAAAATGTGCCACGCCGCTGACCTGGTTGTGGGTAGCCGCGCCGCCCAGCGCTTCCTGGCTGACGTCTTCACCGGTGGTGGCTTTGATTACCAGCGGGCCGGTAATGAACATCTGGCTGGTGTTTTGGACCATCATGATAAAATCTGTAAGGGCTGGCGAGTAAACCGCGCCGCCCGCGCATGGCCCCATAATTACTGAAATCTGGGGAACCACGCCGGAAGCGATGGTATTGCGATAAAAGATCTGGCCGTATCCGTCAAGGGCGTCTACACCTTCCTGAATACGGGCGCCGCCGGAGTCACAAATACCGATTACCGGCGAGCCAACTTTCATTGCCATATCCAGAACTTTGCAGATCTTTGCGGCGTGTACGCGTCCCAGTGAACCGCCGACAACGGTGAAGTCCTGAGCAAAAAGATATATCTTACGCCCGCCTATGGTTCCATAACCGCCGATAACACCTTCGTTCGGATTCTTTACAACCCTGTAGTCTTCTACTGTATTTGCGAAAACATCTATTTCCTTGAAAGAACCTTCGTCAAACAGCTTTGCGATTCTTTCCCGTGCGGTATATTTGCCACCGGCATGCTGCTTGTCAATTCTTTTCTGACCGCCACCGGTCTCAACGTCAGCCCGCAGCTTACTTAGAATATCCAGTTTATCCTGCATACTCATGCGATTACCTCCATTCTAGTCGCGCTCACAAAGTTCGATCAGAACACCAAAAGTGGATTTCGGGTGCAAAAATGCAATTTTAGCTCCACCAGCGCCATATCTGGGCTTCTCATCAATTAAACGAACACCTTTTTCCTTTAGCTCCGCCAGCGCTTTTTCAATATTATCAACCCGGAAAGCGATATGCTGGATACCAGCACCATTTTTATCTATATATTTAGCGATAGGGCCATCCGGCGCTGTTGATTCCAGTAATTCTACCTCACTGTCACCTACAGGAAAAAATGCCACTTTTACTTTTTGTTCTTCTACTATCTCCGTTCCGACTGATTTTAGTCCCAGTGCCTCATAAAACTTAGTGGCTTCAGCAAGATCTTTGACCGCAATTCCAATGTGGTCAACCTTTTTTAGCATCCGAATCCCTCCTTGTTTTTGGATTCATAAACCTTACAATCTAACCATTTTTAAACAGGTTTAGTGCAGGGCAGTAACCGGTAAATCCGGCCTGCCCTGTACCCTATAATCTAGTTTATCAATAATTAATTTACACTTTCCTTAATGTAACTAACAACATCTGCCAGCGGTGTGCCCGGTCCGAAAACTGCAGCGACACCCGCTTCTTTTAAGGCTGGGATATCTTCTTCGGGGATAATCCCGCCGCCTACCACCAGAATGTCACCAGCGCCCTTTTCTCTTAGAAGGTTTACTACTTCCGGAAACAGGGTCCCATGAGCTCCGGACAGGATGCTCATGCCGACAACATCCACATCCTCCTGCAGCGCCGCTGATACAATCTGTTCGGGAGTCTGTCTTAAGCCCGTATATACAACTTCCATGCCACCGTCACGAAGGGCCTGGGCGATAACTTTTGCTCCACGATCGTGACCGTCAAGGCCTGGTTTTGCTACCAGAACACGAATGCGTTTCTCGCTCATCTGCTTTCCTCCTTCTCCTAGAATACGATTTGTTGCTTGTACTCACCAAAGACGTCTCTCAAAACGCCGCAAATTTCACCGAGAGTCACGTATTCTTTGACTGCATCGATGAATACAGGTATCAAGTTGGCCTCGTTCTCCGCTGCTTCACGTATTGCTTTCAGCAATGATTCTACCTTGGCCTGATCTCTTCCCGCTTTCATTTTCTTCAATTTTTCCACCTGGCGCTCACCAACAGAAAGGTCAACTTTCAACAGTCCTTCAGGTGGTTTCTCTTCCATGTGGAAACTGTTTACACCAATAACCGTTTTCTTCTTATTATCAATAGCCAACTGGTACTGGTAGGCAGAGTTATGGATTTCTTTCTGCATGTACTCAATAGCTTTAACAGCGCCGCCAAGGGCGTCGATCTTGTTAATGTACTCCATGCATTTTTCCTCGAGGGCGTTGGTCAGGCTTTCAATGTAGTAAGAACCGCCCAGCGGGTCAACCAGATCACAGACACCAATTTCATAGCCAATTACCTGCTGGGTACGCAGGGCAATCATCACCGACTCGTCGCACGGCAGCGCCAGGGCTTCGTCGTAGGAGTTGGTGTGCAGGGACTGAGTACCACCCAGCACAGCTGATAAGGCTTCAAAAGCAGTACGCATGATGTTTACCATTGGCTGCTGAGCCGTCAGGCTGACACCTGCAGTCTGGGTATGGAAGCGCAGGGTCCACGATCTCGGGTTTTTGGCACCGAAACGCTCTCTCATAATCTTGGCCCAGACGCGGCGGGCTGCCCGGAATTTGGCGACTTCCTCAAGGAAGTTCAGATGGGCATTGAAGAAGAATGAGAGCCGAGGTCCAAAATTATCAACATCCAAGCCGGATTTGATAGCAGCGTCTACATAGGCGATACCATCGGCCAGGGTGAAAGCAATTTCCTGAGCGGCGGTAGCGCCAGCCTCACGAATGTGGTAACCGCTGATGCTGATAGTATTCCACTGAGGGATTTCTTTGGAGCAGAATTCAAAGATGTTGGAGATGAGACGCATAGAAGGTTCCGGCGGCAGGATATAAGTGCCCCGGCAGATATATTCCTTAATCACGTCGTTTTGAATAGTACCGTTGATTTCCGATTTCTTGAAACCTTGGTTCTCGGCACAGGCGATATACATAGCCAGCAGCACACCCGCGGGCGCGTTGATAGTCATCGAGGTGCTGACCTTGCCCAGGGGAATCTGGTCAAATAATGTTTCCATATCCGCCAGGGAATCGATCGCCACACCTACTTTACCTACTTCACCCCGTGCCAGCGGATGGTCGGAGTCATAACCGATCTGGGTTGGCAGGTCAAAGGCGCAGCTCAAACCCGTTTGTCCTTGCTCGAGCAGATAGCGGAAGCGCTGGTTGGTTTCTTCGGCTGAGCCAAACCCGGCATACTGGCGCATGGTCCAGAGACGACCACGATACAAGTTGGGCTGCACACCCCGGGTAAACGGATATTCCCCAGGCAATCCCAGGTCTTGATCATAATCCCTGTCTGCGAGATCGAGAGGTGTGTAAACTGTGTTGATAGTAACACCAGAATCAACAGCAAACTCGGTTTGTCTTGCCGGACGCTTTTTCATTGTCGCTTCCAGCTTCGAAGCCCATTTCTCTTTGTTGGCTGCAATTTTGTCTAGTTGATCTTGTTTAAACAAAAGATCTCCTCCTTCCATAAATAATTATTCTCTTCCAAGCGCCTCTTTAATCAGAGCGGGAACTTCGAACGGCAGCGGCGCTACTTTGGCGCCGGCGGCAGTCAAAGCATCTACTTTGCCCTGGTAGGTCCCTTTGCCGCGCTCAATAATGGCTCCCGCGTGTCCCATCCTCTTTCCTGGGGGCGCGCTTTTGCCAGCGATGAAAGCAACCACCGGCTTGGTCATTTCCTTGATGTACTCAGCAGCGATCTCTTCGTTGTTACCGCCAATTTCACCGATCAACACCACAGCCTTGGTCTGGGCGTCCTTTTCAAACATTTTTAAAACGTCAACGAAGGTCAAGCCTACTGCCCGGTCACCGCCCATGCCGACGACAGTAGACTGGCCAAGGCCGTTAGCGGTCAGATTACCGACGATTTCATAGGTCAAGGTGCCGGAGCGGGCAACTACACCAATGTCACCCTCAATAAAATACTGGTTGGGCGGAATGCCCATCTTGCACTTGCCGCCTGAAACGATGCCGAACGTGTTTGGTCCGAGCACATAAGCTCCCTTACGCCTGGCATAGGCGACGATATCGATTTCATCATATACAGGTACGCCTTCAGTTACGATAACAACTGTCTTAACCCCCGCCTCCATGTTTTCCAGAGCGGCGTCTTTGGTCCCGGGTGCGGGAACAAATATGACCGAGGCGTCGATCCGGTGCTTCTCACAGGCTTCGCGGACCGTGTTGTATACGGGAACGCCCTCTACCTCCTGCCCGCCTTTACCGGGGGTGCATCCGGCCACAATCTTGGTCCCATAGGCAAGCATCTGCTTGGTATGGAAAGAAGCTTGTCTGCCGGTTATTCCCATGACTAATACATTAGTATTTTCATCAATGATAATAGCCAATTTTACTTATCCTCCCTTATCAAGTATTTTTATGAATCCAAGCGACTTGGCTTAAATATAAAGGATATTTACTTAGCAAGCTCAATTATCCTTCTGGCTGCATCTTCCATAAAGTCGAACGCTTCAACGCCGATTGTCCCCAGGATTTCCCGGCCGGCATCCTGGTTAGTGCCGACAAGACGGATTACTACCGGCACCGGGAAGCCGCTACGTGCTTCATAAACATCTTTGAATGCGTTGGCCACATCATCACAGCGGGTAATACCGCCGAAAATATTAATGAACAGGCCTTTGGGTTCCAGGCCCAGGAGAATATCCAGAGCTTTGGCAGTGGCTTCCCTACCGGTGCCGCCGCCGCAGTCGAGGAAGTTCCTCGGTGTGCCGCCGAAAGCCTGCAGAGTGTCAAGGGTACCCATGGTAATGCCGGCGCCGTTAGCCATCACGGCGATATCTCCATCCAAGTCTACAAAAGAAAGGCCGAGGTTCGCTGCTGCCCTTTCAGCGGGTGATTTATCTTCGACAAACGGCAGGTCTTTCATCCGAAACATGGCGTCTTCGTCAATAGTTACCTTAGAATCGGCTGCTATTACCCTGTCATCACTAAACACCAGCGGGTTAATCTCAACCAATTCGGCGTCTTTTTCTTTGCAAATCTTGTAAAGGGTCTGAATTATATTCACCATTTCTTTGCCGTGCGGGGTCCTTAATCCTACGCCCATTCTTCTTACAATCTCACGGGCGAAGAAAGGATGCATGCCGAGCTCAGGATCGATGTGCCTCTTAATGATGAACTCTTCCGGCTGGGCTTCAATTTCCATCCCGCCGTAAGCGGAAGCGATCATGACGGCTTGCTTGGCTGAACCGTCGACGGTTATCGACATATAGAGTTCTTTGTCGATTTTCAACTTTTCTTCCACCAGGACGCACTCGACAGGCAGTCCCTGGATGGTCATACCAAGAACTTCTTCCGCAGCCTTCTTGGCTTCTTCAGGCGTGTTAGGAAACTTAATACCCCCTGCTTTGCCCCTCTTGCCTGATAGGACCTGCGACTTTACCACACATGGACCACCAATTTCCGCAGCGATCTTTTCGGCCTCTTCTGGGGTCTTAGCCATTCTGCCTTTCGGAGTTGGGATACCGAATTTGGCAAATAGCTCCTTACCCATGTACTCGAACATTTTCACGGGCTAAATCTCTCCTCTCCATTTTTATATTTGGCGCTTTATTTGAAAATATTACTAAAACTATATATTACTTCTTAAATGTTACTTCTTCGTTTACTTTCCTTTTCCTTCTTTTGCCTCTGTTTTTTTCTAGTATTCCTTTATTTATCCCCTCCTTAACCGCTCCTTAATAAAATCTCTCGTAGAGCGAATAATATCCAAATTATTATAAGATAAATTCCTCTGCATCAAAGATTTACATTTTATTTATCTTATTTTTATAATATAACCCCCTACCCTAACTGCAAAACAATGCACATACATGGACATAAAAAATCAACCACACAAATATCAATGGTTTTTTATCATGAAAACTTGAATTTAAAAAAAGGTTATAGCCCAACCCGCATAGACTGGTCGGGCATAAAACACTTTTAAATCTCTCTCCCACAAGGCAATACTGGTCTTTATGGTCATAATTACTCCTGATGTTTTTAAAATCTCTATTGGTTATTTAACAGCGTAAATCTTCATGCCTTCCTGATAGAGATCGCCACCCAGGGTATCGTTAACAACTACCATGGGGAAATCTTCGACCGCAAATTCATGGACGGCTTCGGCCCCGAGGTCCGGGTAAGCGATAACCTTGGCGCTCTTGATGCTCTTGGCAATCAATGCGGCCGCACCGCCAATTGCCGCGAAATATACGGCCTTGTACTTTTTCATTGCATCAATTACTTCCGGGGACCTTTTCCCCTTGCCGATAGAAGCTTTCAAACCCAGCCTGTGAAGCTCGGGAGCATACGGATCCATACGATAACTTGTTGTTGGCCCACAGGAACCGACAACCTTTCCTGGTTTTGTCGGGCTTGGCCCTACATAATAAATTATCTGACCTTTGGGATTAAAAGGCAGTTCATTCTCTTTGCCTGCTTGAATCAGATCCACCATTCTTTTGTGGGCGGCGTCTCGACCTGTATAAATGACACCACTTATTAAAACCTGCTGTCCGATCCTGAGCTTTTCTACATCCGCATCCGTTAATGGTGTTGTAAGCCTAATCTGGGTCAATATTCTCACCTCCCCTGTTAATTCAACTCTTTTAAGTGTTTACAATTAGATAATCAAAGAACAACTTCTTTGTGCCTTGCCGCATGACAGTTAATGTTAACTGCCACAGGCAGGCTGGCTATATGAGCGGGATAGGTGTTTATGTGCACAGCAAGAGCGTAAGTCCTGCCACCCAGGCCTTGAGGCCCCATACCCATATTGTTTATTTTCTCCAGCAATTCTTCCTCCAGAGCCGCCATAGAAGGATCCTTGCTCTTTTCACCAACCTCCCTCAACAGCGCTTCTTTTGCTATCAGGGCCGCTTTTTCCATAGTGCCACCAATACCTACACCTAAGATAACCGGCGGGCATGGGTTAGGACCTGCGTTTCTGGCCACATCCAGCACAAAATTTTTCACGCCCTCTACACCGTCGGCCGGTTTTAACATTTTGATGGCGCTCATGTTTTCAGCGCCACCACCTTTGGGGCATACAACAATTTTTAGGTTCTCACCCGGCACAATCGTCGTGTAAATTACGGGAGGCGCGTTGTCCCCGGTATTTTTGCGATCCAGCGGGTGGCTCACGATGGATTTCCTGAGGTAACCATCTATATAGCCTTTTGCCACGCCTGCTTTTATCGCTTCGTAAAGGTCTCCTCCTTCAATGTGAACATCCTGTCCCAATTCTAGAAAAATAACGGTGAAACCGGTATCCTGACACATTGGGACCTGCTCTTCACGGGCTATCTCAGCATTTTTGAGAATAATTTGCAGGATTTCTTTGCCTGTGTTGGAAACTTCTGTTTCCAAGCCTTTTTTGATAGCCCTAATGACGTCTTCTCCAAGATAATAGTTTGACTCCATGCACATTCTAGCCACATTTTCTGTAATTACGCTTGTGTTAATGGTTTTAATTTTTTATTCCCCCCTTTGCTAAGTGTTAACCATATAAATATATATAAGCAAGATCTGTACCACCAATAAAGCCCGTTACAAACGGGGTAATTTTTAGTATAAAATCTCATTATAAGCTGTATTAATGCTGACTTATTGAAATTAATCTATATTGTTTGCAAATTCCCAAATATCGCACGGTATATTCTAATAATTAGAATATACCGTGCGTCAGGCCATGACATTGCTGACATTTCTAATTTTTACAAAGTTTCTAATTTCTATATATTTTCAGGGGCATATCTTTTGAGTTTGTTATAGAGTGTTGCCAAAGAAATGTTGAGAGCCTGCGATGCGCGTTTTTTTCCTTCTACTGTATTACCATATTTAACCAGAGCTTTTTTTATCATCATCTCTTCCATTTGAACCAGAGGCAGCAGGTCGAAATCCCGTTCGTGAGTAATTTTGAACTGGCTGGTATGCATGACCATGGTTTTTTTGGTTATTACCTCCTCATCCATAGTCACCATAACTCTTTCGATCATATTTTCCAGCTCGCGAATATTTCCCGGCCAATCATAATTTACCAGCAATTCTATAGCTTTACTATCTACCCGTTTAACTTTTTTGCCTAGCTTTCTATTTAATTTTACAATAAGGTTATCTAAAAAGATCGGCAGGTCTTCCTTGCGCACTCTAAGCGGCGGAACAGTTATTTCAACGACATTCAATCGATAAAAAAGATCTTCCCTGAACTGGCCCAGGCGTATTAATTCACGCAGATTGCGGTTGGTGGCTGCTATGACCCTTACATCAACTTTTGTCGTCTGAGTGCCGCCCACCCGCTCAAACTCCATCTCCTGCAGTACCCGTAGGAGTTTTCCCTGTAGGTTCAGGTTCATATCACCTATTTCGTCTAGAAATATCGAGCCTCCGTGGGCCAGCTCAAATTTACCCAATTTTGATTTAACCGCGCCGGTAAAGGCTCCCTTTTCATAACCGAAGAACTCACTTTCCAGCAGCGTCTCAGGTATAGCAGCGCAGTTGACCTTAATAAACGGATTCTCCCGCCGCATCGATGATGAGTGAATGGCATGCGCGAACAATTCCTTCCCCGTTCCGCTTTCACCCTGAATTAGGACAGTTGAGTTGCTGCGGGCAGATCTTTCCGCCAAGTCAATACACCTTTTTATTTCCAAACTGCTCCCTAGAATATTATCGAACGTATATTTGCTGGTTGTTACCTGCCCCAGTTTATCTGTAAGGTTTTCAATAATGCTGGTGCTCTTCTTTAGCTCCGCCATCAGGTTCATCACATCTGTAAAATGCTGAAACACTACGACCGCGCCGTCTATAGCCCCATCAACAATAATCGGCGCCGCGTTGGAGACAACCTCGGCGTTGCTGCCGCCTACTTTTGTCCTTTGCCCGAATACCAGTTTTCCGGTTTTTAAAACCGTTGCCAGCGCTCCATCAGGGGATGCTTCAAAAATATTCTGATTAATCCTTACATCTTCAGGTATGCCGGTTATCCTGGAGAAAGCAGGGTTTACAAACTTTATGTTCCCATTTATATCAGCAACTTCTATGGCTTCCTGAACTGAATCGAGAATAGCCGAAAGCTGGCTCTTGATACTCTTAATTTCGAGCAGTTCCTCTTTCTTTTCTCTCAGTATGGAAATTATTAAATTTGCGGCTTTGGCTTCCATTATTGCTGTAGTGCATTTTTTATTCTTCAATAGAAAATCAAAGACTGCCGATGAAGACGTTGCATCTATAATGACATCCAGATCAGGTATATTCAGGAGAGTGTTTATATCCTTCGCAACAAAAACGTCTTCACTTCTAGCAGCAATCATGCCGGGCGCCGTGTAGTTTTTGTCGGCAATGCCGGCTATAGAAACTTCTTTAATTTCTTTCAACATTCGGTACGCTTTGTAACCGTCTTCACCAGCACCGGCAATAGCGACTCTGACTACCCTCATTATCTACCCTACCTCATACAATAACTTTCTTTATATATTTCGACGTTTTAGAATTCCATCCTTCTAATAATTAAAAATACTAAATATAAATACTATTACGAACAAATGTTTCCAATTTATTTTATTTGTGTTATAATTTTATATACTTATAATTGCAAAGGCTGGTGCAACATGGACTCTGATCTTACACCCAAGCAGGCGGCCATCCTGGCGGTCATAAAGAAAAATATTAAGCAGAAAGGCTACCCTCCTTCCGTGCGGGAGATTGGTCAGGAAGTTGGTTTGAGTTCCAGCTCTACTGTCCATGGTTATTTAAAAAAACTTGAGGCTAAAGGTTACCTGAGACGTGACGCCACAAAACCGAGGGCGATGGAAGTCCTAGACGATATGGAAGAGGAAAAGGTCGAATTTGTTAATGTGCCTTTGCTGGGCAGAGTTGCTGCAGGTATGCCTGTTCTGGCAGTTGAAAATAGGGAGGGCCTTTTTCCCCTCCCCACTCACTTTACCGGTATAGGCGAATTTTTCATGCTTACTGTGCGGGGAAACAGTATGATTGAGGCAGGCATACTCGATGAAGACATGGTTGTCGTCAGGCGTCAGAATGATGTAAATAACGGCGATATTGTTGTTGCACTGATTGATGAGGAAGCAACAGTCAAGAGGTTTTTCAGAGAAAAAAGCAGAGTCAGGCTTCAGCCGGAAAACTGCCGGATGGAACCGATCTATGCAACTGATTTGCAAATTCTTGGCAAGGTAATTGGACTTGTAAGAAAAATTCACTAATAATTCTAAATCGTTCTCTTAAGGCCGCTTTCATTTGCCATACTAAATTCAACATTATTGCGAACGAAAATGATTACGACATTAAGGCCCCGGTAAATTTCTGCTGGTTATCTTTGTCGTTGATATATGAAATAAATGCATCTAGGGCATAGCCTGCCATGCCCCGTTTGTGTCTTATCTGGTAAAGGCAGCGACTCATATCGATACCTTTAAGCTTTACTTCCCTAACTTTTCCCAGGCTTAAAGTTTCCGAGACCGCGTACTTTGACACGATGCTAACTCCCAATTTTGCTTCAACTGCAGTTATGACCGCCCTTGTACTGCCCAATTCCATGCCGATCGGCAGTTTATCAAGCGCTATATTTTGTCCAGCAAACATCTGCTCCAAAGCCCGGCGTGTACCGGACCCCTGTTCCCGCAAAATAAATGTTTCGTTTTTTAGGTCATCAAGATTTACCTCACTTACTT
>JAQVLS010000219.1 GCA_028704035.1 Desulfotomaculaceae bacterium
ATATTGCCAGGGAATTGGCTGCCCAGACCATGCTGGGCGCCGCTAAAATGGTCCTGGAAACAACAGAGCATCCCGCTAGATTAAAAAACATGGTAACGACTCCCGGCGGAACTACGGCAGCGGGACTTTTCGCTCTGGAGGAAGGCGCCCTAAGATCGGTTTTGATGAAGGCTGTTGCCGAGGCAACCCGGCGTTCGTGTGAGATGTCAGGATAAAAAGTCATTAGTGTGGGGGTATTATGGGCTATACTATAATTAGAGCGGTTAATGTTGCTTTCGAGGTGTATGCTGTTCTTTTACTGATCCGGATCTTATTGTCGTGGATCAGGCACAACCCTTATCAGCCAATTATTCGTTTTATCTATGAGAGTACTGAACCATATTTGCGTATTTTCAGGCGGATAATCCCTTCTTTTAGCCAGATTGATCTCTCTCCAATCATTGCTTTTTTTGTTCTACATATTATTCAACGGATTATTATTAATATTTTAATTTTAATTTTGTAGGTTAGCTGAGGTGAAAAATCAGTGTTAACGCCGTTAGACATTCAGAAAAAAGAATTCAGGCACGTATTACGTGGTTACAGCGAAGATGAAGTCGATGCTTTTTTAGACAAGATTGCTCAGGAATTAGAGAACCTGATCCGGGAAAACCAGGAACTGAAAGAAAAAGTTATCCAGACTGAACAAAGCGTCGCCCGTTATCGGGAAATAGAGGAAGCAATCAAGAACGCTATGGTGATGGCGCAAAAAAACACGGATGAACTGAGGCAAAACGCGGAAAAAGAAGCGCAGGTTTTTCTTGAACGGAGCCGGATAGAAGCTGACCAGTTAACGCGTGAAGCTGAACGGGAAGCGGCGGGGCGGATCTACGAAGCAGAAAAGCAGGTTTCTGCAATGATGTCCGAATTTAAACGGATTAAACAGGAAGCCTACATTTTTAAGGACCGCCTCAGGTCTTTCCTGGAGTTTCAGATCAAACTTTTAGACCATGTGGAGGAATTACCGGGTGAAGAAGATTTGACAAAAGAAAATTTGACAGATGAAGCATCCTGATCTAATTTATATGAAAGCCAAAGAAATTAGTTTCTTGACCCCGCACGGGGTCTAGATTTTTTTTAAGGGTTTAACATTTGCATGCTGATTCGGAATTTATTTGAACCCCGAAATATAAAACATAGAAGATTCTGGGGGGGGTTACCGCGAAGATACTATATTTTGTAACCAAATGTTATGGACGATCATAGTCGGCGCTGAACTCTAATTTGGGACATAACCATGCCGCTGACGCGGCGCCGGCAGAGTAAGTTCAGGGTAGCCTCATAAAATACACATTGGGGGTTGAAATTTTGCTGCAGATCAAAGAAGTAAACGGAGACGTGTTTTTTAAAGTGAGGGTCCTGCCCCGCGCATCCAAGGAATGTGTGGCGGGAATTTATGATGACGCCATCAAGATCAGGCTGACCGCCGTCCCTTTAGAAGGCAAGGCCAACGAAGCCTGCCGGGCGTTTTTAGCCAAGACTTTAGGTGTGCCCCGTTCCCGGGTGGAAATTTTCAGCGGCCATACTAGCCGCAATAAAGTAATTAAGGTGTGCGGATTAAGTTCTGAAAAAATAAAGGCCTTATTGACATAAACCCATTATATATACAAAGTCTCTCTATAGAGTTCTTGAATAAAAAGCTTTAAATGGAATCAGGTAAATGTTTCAGGTTAAACTTATCCAGGAATTCTCTGCCTTTAGGCCTGGGGAGTGTCAAGCTTGGTTGACTACCATTTGGCTTTTTTATATAATAATGCATGTTAGCGCATAGCTTAAAGCCCATGAGCGGGAAGAGTAAGCGGATTTTGTCCGTATAGAGAGCCCGGGGAGCTGGAAACCGGGCACGGGCAACCGTTGAAAATCACCCGTGAGGCGCCTGCTGAAATTCATGCGAAAATTAAGCAAGGCCGGTTTGCCGTCGTTATCTGGCAGCTTGAGTGGTTGGCTTCCGGCCGTGCTAGTGGCACGTGCCGGGCTGCAGTTAGGGTGGTACCGCGGGTAATAGTCCCGTCCCTTGGGGGGACGGGCTTTATTCATGTTAAGGGAATTATGCTATGTGAAGCTTGCGGGTGCGATGTAGGGCGGGCTTTAGCCCGCCAATACAATCGGGGACATACCTCCTACCAAAGAGGAATGCCCGCAAGAGGAGGTGTGTCCCCATTCCTATTATGAGAGGTGTTTAAAATGGATTACGGCAAAACCCTGAATTTACCCAAGACCGACTTCCCGATGCGGGCGAACTTGCCTGAAAGAGAGCTGGAGTATCTAAAATTCTGGGAAGAGAACGATATTTACAGCAAGGTCCAGGAAAAGAACCGCGGCCGGCAAAAGTTCATCCTGCACGACGGACCGCCTTATGCCAACGGGCATATTCACATGGGCCACGTTTTAAATAAAGTTTTAAAAGACATCGTCGTCAAGTATCACTCCATGTCCGGTTATGATTCACCCTATGTGCCGGGCTGGGATACGCACGGCCTGCCGATTGAACAGCAGGCGATTAAGGCTTTCGGCATCAACCGTCACGAGATTAACCTGGTGGAGTTTAGAAACAAATGTAAAGACTTTGCCCTGAAGTTTGTTGATATCCAGCGGGAAGAATTCAAAAGGCTGGGTGTAAGAGGCCAGTGGGACAAACCCTACTTGACCCTGATGCCGCATTTCGAAGCGCGCCAGATTGGTGTTTTCGGAGAAATGTACAAAAAGGGCTATATCTATAAAGGCCTAAAACCTGTTTACTGGTGCGCCACCTGCGAAACGGCGCTGGCCGAGGCGGAAGTCGAGTACGGAGACAAAAAATCGGCTTCCATATATGTACGGTTTCCAATTAGAAACGGCAAGGGCGTCCTGCCTGAGGAAGACGCCTACCTGGTGATCTGGACTACCACGCCCTGGACCCTACCGGCCAATGTGGCGATATGCCTGCACCCCGAATATCAATATGTTTTAGTCAAAGCCGGGAAAGAAAAGTACCTGGTGGCTGAAGAATTAAAGGATAATTTCCTGCAAAACGTCGGCATGGA
>JAQVLS010000220.1 GCA_028704035.1 Desulfotomaculaceae bacterium
ATTACGAGCCCAAGGAACAGTCCACATAGGAACGGGGGACACACCTCCCGTTTCTGCAGCATTGTGTCGTTGCATGATACCAGACAGCGGAATGGGGACACACCTCTGTTTGGGGATTGGCTTTGGAGCTGAGGTATGTCCCCGATGGGGCGGCAAGGGAAACGTCCCTTTGACACGGAAGCAAATAAAGCGGAAATTAATGTATTAAAATCTTATAAATCCTGACAATATTTATGGCAAGATTAGCATGCCATGGTAATATATATTAAAATGGGGATGTCCTTTTGTTAAAAATACTTGCTGTTTTCGGGACCAGGCCGGAGGCTATAAAAATGGCGCCGCTGGTTAAAGAGCTTGAGAAATACCCGGAAATTCTTCGCTGCCGGGTGGCGGTCACGGCCCAGCACAGGGAAATGCTGGACCAGGTGCTGGCCTTGTTTGCAATCAAACCCGCCTATGACCTGAACATCATGCGTCAAGGGCAGAGCCTTTTTGACATTACCGCGCGTGCTTTATCCGGGCTGCAGCAAGTAATGTCAGAAGAAAGGCCGGACCTGGTACTTGTGCATGGCGATACCACCACCACTTTTGTGGCCGCTCTGGCGGCTTATTACCTGCAGATCCCGGTGGGACATGTCGAGGCCGGGCTCAGAACACACGATAAATTTTCACCCTTTCCGGAGGAGATCAACCGGCGCCTGACCGGGGTGCTTGCCGATATCAACTTCGCCCCTACGGCGAGAGCGGAAAAAAACCTGCTTGACGAAGGAGTCTCGTCTGAAAAAATTTACGTTACCGGCAATACCGTTATTGACGCCTTACTGGCAACCGTACGGCCGGATTACCGTTTTAGTGACGATGAGCTGAACGCGATTGATTATAGCAGAAGCAGAGTGCTGCTGGTCACAACTCACCGGCGGGAAAACCTGGGCGCCCCGATACGGGAAATATACCGCGCCCTGCGCGGCGTAGTGGAGCGCTACCCCGATGTGGAAGTTGTTTTTCCCGTGCACAAGAACCCGGCGGTGCGGGGCGTGGTGGATGAGGAACTCGGCGGCCTGGCCAGGGTGCACTTGATTGAGCCCATGGATTACCAGCCCTTTGTCAGCCTGATCAACAGGGTTTACCTAGTGCTCAGCGATTCAGGCGGAATACAGGAAGAGGCTCCGTCCCTGGGCAAGCCGGTGCTCGTGCTGCGCAACACCACCGAACGTCCTGAGGCGGTGGAAGCCGGGACGGTTCGCCTGATTGGCGCCGGCATGGATGCTGTATCCGCTGAAACCAGGCGGCTCCTGGACGACAAAACTTTCTACAACAGGATGGCTAACGCCGTCAACCCATACGGGGACGGGCTGGCGTCTCAAAGGATTGTCCAGGCGATTATGTGCTGGGCAGGTCTATCAGACAAAAAACCCGATCAGTTTCATCCGGAGATTAGAGGCTGAGGATGTGAAGAATTTAATAATAAAGATAAAAATTATCCGACCGTTGGAGGAATTATAATATTTTTGTAGAAGATATCTAAATAAAATACATTAATAAGCTGTTTTAAATAAAATTCATAAGTCTTGCGCAGGTTTTGAATCTGGATGCCTGAAAAAAACAATAAAGACAAAGAAAAGAAAAATAAAAATAAAACCCCGAATAGCGCGCTGCAGGCGCTAGCCGTGACCACAACCATTGGCGCGGAAATGGCTGTAACAGTACTGCTGGGTTATTACGGGGGTAAGTACCTGGATGGCATATTTGCCACCGGGCCGTGGCTGCTGCTGGCGGGTGTCCTTGTTGGACTTGCCGTGGGAGTTGTGGGTGTCTATAAAACACTAATGGGGTTTTTTGAGAGGGAGTAGGGAAAGTGCGCGACTGTGATTTTGATGGTCAGTTAGCTATGACATTAAAAGTAGCTGCCATTATTTTGGCATTTCTATGCCTGGTTATGTTTGTGTGGCCAAGCGACCCCCTGTTATGGGGTTTTTTGGTCGGCATAGCTGTGGGTATGTGGAATGCTTTTTTTCTAGCTAAAAGGATGCGCACCATAGTAGACATGGCTGCGCCCAAGGCCAACATGCACATGAGGGCCGGGTTCGCCTTGCGGTTTTCCATCATGTTTGCGATGCTGTTTTATGTTGCTCGGACCCCGGGGATCAATCTTTACGCTGCTGGGGCGGGCTTTTTTGTTGTACCCTTAATTTTTACCGTAGGGGCTTTCTGCAATGCCCGGGGTATATGTAAACGGAAGCCGGAGGAGGCCAACTCTATCGAATAAATAATAAGCTTATTGAGAAGGGGGTGAGAAAAAAATATGCAGTTAGATTTGGAGCATATGGAAGAGCTTCTAAACTTTTGGGGGTGGCAGCATAGTGGGACCTGGGAGTTGACTCTGGGCAATACCCAACTGGCTTTTAACCCGAAAACCCTGATCATGACCTGGATCGTGATGTTCCTGGTGGCGTTGTTTGGCATAGTAGCCACGCGCAACATGAATATGCGTAAGCCACAAGGGGCGCAAAATATTTTGGAAATAATCTGGGAGTTCATTAGAGGCCTGGTCAATGACAATATGGATCCCAAAAAAGGCGCGACTTTACTAAGTATAGTTGTTACTTATCTTATCTTTATTCTTTTTTCCAACCTGATTGGCCTCGTTCCCACACTTGGTTCACCAACGGCGGACTATAACACAAACCTGGCTCTGGCGCTGTGCACTTTCTTGTTAATCTATATCTTCGGCATCAGGTACAAGGGTTTGGGTTACTTCAAGCACTACGTCAAACCATTTGTGTTCTTCCTGCCAATTAACATCATTGAAGACCTGGCCAAACCAATTACGCTGACTTTCCGTCTTTATGGCAACATTTACGCCGGTGAGGTGTTGATAGCAGTGTTGTTGGGTTTGCTTGGCGGCTGGATTCATGTCTTCGGAGGTTTCGTGGCTTCCGTCGTATGGCTTGCTTTTAGTATTTTTGTAGGATGTATTCAGGCATTTATTTTCACCATGCTCAGCATTGTTTATGTATCTCAGGCTGTAGGCGGTGAACATTAACTATGTTTTGCCC
>JAQVLS010000026.1 GCA_028704035.1 Desulfotomaculaceae bacterium
TTTGCCAGGCGGCGAACGTATTTTATTCGGTGATTATGTATGCTGACCATGTTTTTCTCCCTTTAATAATTAAAAAGCATGGTAATTTACCATGCTGCAAGGGGTCATCCCTTAACTTATTAACTTTAAGGGATGTTACTATTAGAGTTAAGAATATGACCCCCGTCTTTTAGAGTTTCTCCTTGGCCACCTCGACCAGTCGGCCAAATGTCTGGAAATCATTTACGGCCATGTCGGCTAAAAGTTTACGGTTAATATCCACGCCCGCAAGTCTTAAGCCATTCATCAGCCTACTGTAGGAAATCCCGTTCATTCTGGCTGCCGCGTTAATTCTGGTAATCCACAGCTTCCTAAAATCACGTTTTCTGACCCTGCGGTCACGGTAGGCGTAAACCAGCGACTTCATTACCTGTTGGTTGGCCACACGGTATAATTTACTTTTGGAACCCCGGTATCCTTTGGCCAGTTTAAGTATTTTTTTGTGTCTATTTCTTGAAACCACACTGCTTTTCGCCCGTGGCATGTTAATTCCTCCTTTATATGACAGGTTAATCTATGGCAACAGCCTCTTAAGGCGACGAGCATCGGGCGCGCTGGCGATAGTAGCTTTGCGCAATCCCCGTTTCCGTTTGGCGTCTTTCTTCCCGAGTATGTGGCTGTGAAAGGCGTGAGAGCCTTTAAATTCGCCGCTGGCCGTCTTTTTAAAGCGCTTGGCAGCTCCGCGGTGAGTCTTAATCTTTGGCAACTTAAAATGCAACTCCTTCCTAGATGTCCTGTTTCGGCGATAGGATCATGATCATGTTTTTACCTTCCAGCTTGGGCTGTCTTTCCACTAGAGAGATATCTTGTACGTTCTCCGCCAGCCGCTTCAGAAGCTTTTGACCAAGCTGTGTATGGACAATTTCCCGACCGCGGAAAATGATCGTAGCCTTGACCTTGTCGCCTTCTTTTAAAAATCTGGTGGCATTTTTGGCCTTTACTTCAAAATCGTGATCCTCAATATTTGGTCGAAGCTTTACTTCCTTGACACTGATAATCTTTTGTTTCTTTTTAGCCTCTTTTTCACGCTTGCTTTGTTCATACTTGTACTTGCCAAAATCCATAATCTTGCAAACAGGCGGTTTGGCAGCCGGAGAAATTTCCACCAGATCAAGCTGTTTTTCCTCCGCAAGCCGCAGCGCGTCCCTTGAAGATAAGATACCGAGTTGGTTTCCGTCGCTGTCGACAACTCTTACTTCCCTAACTCTGATCTCCTCGTTAATACGGAAATCTTTTGTAATAACAGGTTCACCTCCCCAAAATATGAAAAACAAAAAACGGGCATACCACCCGCAAAACAAAGTAACTATTTTAGTCTACTTAAGTTACCCAACAAACAGCGCATTTTCAAGCGCGCCGTTAGGTGAGAAGCGGATGGCTTCTTCTTGACAGTATTTGTTATTAACCGATGGAATTATAGCATACTTGTTGTGGCAAGTCAAGGTATTGTGTTTGTTCTGTGATAATGTCACCCTGGTTAATACGCTCTGGTCCTTATTTCCTCCAGCAGTTTATTTTCAAACTCTGCCAGCGGCATGGCGCCCAGGTCGCCTTCAGACCTGTGGCGCACAGCCACCGCCCCTTGTTCCGCTTCCTTGTCACCCACAACGAGCATATATGGGATCTTCTGAGCCTGAGCCTCGCGGATCTTATAGTTTATCTTTTCGTTACGGGCGTCTACCTCCACTCTGATATCCTTTTCATCAAGGCTCTTTTCTATCTTTCGGGCGTACTCAACATGGCGGTCCGTAATAGGGATCACGCGCGCCTGCACCGGCGCCAGCCAGGCCGGAAAAGCCCCGGCAAAGTGTTCGGTAAGTATACCAATAAATCTCTCAATGCTGCCGAATACCACCCGGTGAATCATCACCGGCCGGTGTTTCTGACCATCCTCACCCACGTAAACAAGGTCGAATTTCTCCGGCATCGTAAAATCCAGCTGGATGGTACCGCACTGCCAGGTGCGCCCGATGGAGTCTTTTAGATGGAAATCGATTTTGGGGCCGTAAAAAGCGCCGTCACCCTCGTTTACCTTGTAAGAAAGTCCTTTTGATTCCAGCGCATCTCTCAGAGCGTTGGTGGCCATCTCCCAGATCTCGTCGGAACCGATGGAGTTTTCCGGTCTGGTGGAGAGCTCCAGCTGATAGTCAAAGCCGAACATCTTGTAGAAGTCGTCTTCCAGGTCTATTACCCCGATGATCTCGTCCTTAACCTGCGCGGGGAGCATAAAGATATGGGCGTCGTCCTGGGTAAAACAGCGTACCCGCATCAAGCCGTGCAGAGCGCCAGACAGCTCATGCCGGTGGACCAGTCCCAGTTCCGCCAGCCTTATCGGCAGCTCCCGGTAGCTGTGCAGCCTGTTTTTATATATAATTATGCCGCCCGGGCAGTTCATCGGTTTTACCGCGTAATCGTTCTCGTCAATTTTAGTGAAGTACATGTTTTCCCGGTAATGGTCCCAGTGGCCGGACTGCTTCCACATCGCGCGGCTTAAAATAATCGGCGTGCGGATCTCCTGGTAGCCCCGTCTTTTATGCTCTTCCCGCCAGTATTTCTCCAGCTCGTTGCGCAGGATCATACCCTTGGGGTGGAAAAACGGAAAACCCGGCCCCTCGTCCTGGATGCTGTACAGGTCAAGCTCCGTCCCCAGTTTCCGGTGGTCCCTGCGCTTGGCCTCCTCGATGCGAAACAGGTGCTCATCCAACATCGATTTTTTCGGAAAGGAGGTGCCGTAAATACGTTGCAGCATCTTGTTTTTTTCACTGCCCCGCCAGTATGCCCCCGCTACATTCATCAACTTCACACTTTTCAAGCGGCCGGTGGAGGGTAAGTGCGGGCCCATGCACAGGTCTGTAAAATCACCCTGCCGATAAATAGAAAGCGGAACATCTTCCGGCAGGTCTTCAATTAATTCAATCTTATAGACCTGGTCTGATTTTTTGAACATATCCAGCGCTTCGGCCCTGCTAAGTTCGGATCTGGCAAACGGTAGGTCGGCCTTGATGATCGCTTCCATTTCTTTTTCAATTTTTGCCAGATCTTCCGGCACAAACGGCTCACAGGTATCAAAGTCATAATAATACCCGCCGGCTATGGCCGGACCGATGGCAAACTTGACGCCGGGAAACAGTTTTTGCACTGCCTGGGCCATGACGTGCGCCGTGCTGTGACGGTAAACCTGCTTGCCCTCTTCGTCATCAAACGTCAGAATTTCAATAGCCGCGTCCCGCTCCAGGGGAAGCCCCAGATCCGTTAAGCGGCCGTCTACTTTTGCCGCCAGCGCCTCTCTGGCCAAACGTGGGCTGATGCCTTTTGCTATATCCAGCAGAGAAGTACCGGACGGGTACTCCCTGGCGCTGCCGTCCGGCAGCGTTATTCTAATTTGACTAATCTCACTCAATTTAAACACCTCTTTATCAGATTTGCAAAAGCTATTCAAAAAGAATAAACCAATCTTGTTAATCCTGTAATAATATTAATCTTTTGCCCCCCCTACAAAAATCAAAAATCCCTGACTGTTATTAGTCAGGGACGGAAATTCCGCGGTTCCACCCTGTTTAGAAAGATACCCTTTCTCACTCACGGCAGTTAACGCCTGCCCCCCGGCGCGGCTTACTTCATTTAGCGGCGCGGCTCCAAGGTGGTTTTCGGTTCCATCATTACCTGAAGGCGCTTTCAGCCAGGGCGCCTTCTCTCTTTAGGCTGGTGAAACTTACTCGTCCTGTTCATCACCTGTTGTAATAAGTTGTCAGGTGTAATTATATTAATATACCATGTTTTTGTCAACAAACGGCTCACCCCGGACAAGGAAAAAAATTTATGTCTCATGATCATATAAAGAAGGCTGGTTCAATACCTTATTTTAATGGGTTGATGCGCACAGCTTACATCCCTTGCATTCTTTAACCCGGCCCGTAAACACGTTTTTTATCATATCCAGCGGCACGCACAGGCGGTTTTTATTTTTATAATGAAGGGTAATTTCGTTCGGAGCGATTGTGATCAGAGCGCTGATTAGCAGGTCTTCATAGTTTATTTCGTTATCAGCAAGATCGATGATATAGCCTTCCAGATAGTCATTCCTAACCGGCTGCATACTGTCGTCATAAAGTTTAAAAACACCGTCACCCTTGATCAGCACATGAACAGAATCCATTTTTGATTCCTGAATATCAACGAAATATTTTAGAAGCTGGATAAATTCCCCGTATTCCCTTTCTATTAAAAAATCATCAACCGCCCTGTCCGCCGCTTCCTTAAGTTCACCAATATATTCCTTTAACCTGAACCTGATAAAACCCTCAATAACGATGCGGTTATTATTTCGCAGAAAATCCAGCAGCTTCTGCAGTATCCTGCTTTTGCGCCTCAGCCAATACAAAGTATCACTAGGGTTTTGTCCATCCCTGTTGATGTGCTGCAGAGCGTAATGATAGATTAAATCTTTTTCATCCTCACCAAAGTAGTAATAGTTTTCTTTAATGATATCCTTAAGCAAAATATCTTCCCAGTGATTTAAAATAATATCAGAAATGCTGTCGGCCAGGTAATTTTTAAAAATGCTTTGTGCTTCCTCCAATGTGCTTTCGGAAGCGCCACTTTCGGAAACACGGAAAGCCAGAAAAGTAAATTGACCGGCGGGACTTTCCTCTAGATCTATTTTGAAACCGTCGTCCTTGAAAATCTTCAGTTCCCGGCCCATTTTGGCCTTGAGCAAACCAATAAGCTGAGTTGAGCCAATGGAGATAGTCTGAGCCACTGGACCGTCCCCCCTTAATATGATCAACTTCTTCTTCAGTATAGACAAAAATAATTGACGCTATGCCAGACAAATTATTATAAATATTATCCCTTTATTTAGCTGCGCTGACGCCGCCCAAATAGCCGGATGAAAAAGCAATCTGCAAATTGTATCCACCGGTCAGCGCATCAACGTCAATAATTTCTCCGGCAAAATAAAGTCCTTTGATCATTTTTGACTCAAGGGTGGACGGATTAATTTCTTTCGTATCTATTCCCCCGCTGGTAATGATTGCCTCATTTATGGGACGGAACCCGTCAACAATTACAGTAAGGCTTTTAATTGTCCGGGTCAACTGGTCTATATCCTTCCTGCCGGCCTGGTCAACTTGTTTTTGCTGGTTCAATCCAGCTTTTTCAAAGATTGACGGGATCATTTTTTGCGGCAGCAAATCACCAAAGACATTTTTAAGGTATTTGCCTTTGTTTTGCTCCAAACAGACATACAAGCGCTCTGTCAACTGTTCTGTGGAAAAATGAGGGAGCAGGTCTATTTTTATCTCTAACGGAAATGTGGCATTTCTGCTCAGATAACTGCTGATATTTATGATCACGGGTCCGGATAAACCAAAATGCGTGAACAGCAGATCTCCCTGCTGCCTTGCCTGGCGGCTGCCGACCGCAGCCCGCACCTTAACATTTTCCAGTGTTACGCCCTGTAAATCCTTAACCCAGTTTTCCCCTGTCAATAAAGGGGCCAGCGCGGGCTGCGGTTCTATAATGCTGTGTCCGAGCATTTTTGCCATTCTATATCCGTCGCCGGTGGATCCGGTCTGACGGTAGGACAGCCCGCCAGTCGCCAGCAAAACCCGGCTGCATTTTATACTGTCGCCCCTTTTTAAAATAACGCCGCTTACTCGGACGCCTTCAACCATAACATCCTTAACTGCTGCATTCAGTCTGATTTCTACATTGTTTTCCCGCAGGTGCCGCCGGAGCGCATCCACCACGTCGGTAGAACGGTCGCTGGCGGGAAAAACACGGTTGCTTTTTTCCACTTTCATACTTACACCCAATGACCGCATCAGATTTATCAAGCGCACATTATCAAAAGTGGCAAAAGAGCTATACATGAATTTACCGTTATTGATGATGTTCTTTTGAAAATCATCAATAGGGCCGCTGTTGGTGATATTACACCGGTCATTGCCGGTGATGCGCAGTTTTTTGCCCAGCACAGCATTTTTTTCTAAAAGCAAGACTTTTTTACCGTTCTCACCTGCCGTGGCCGCGCCCATCATGCCGGCCGGGCCGCCGCCAATAACAATTAAATCATACATTTTCTTACCCCATAAAATAATTAAATACGTAAATAAATAAATTTTAAATGAATTTGACCAAGCTTTTATCAGAATATTTAAACTTTTATGATATAATTTTATTAATGAGTAAATATTAAAACTGTGCTATTTCTACCAATTATAAATTAACATATGTTCCTTAGAATATCTTTCATTTTCTTTAATTTTGTAATTTAAAATTGAAGGGGGATATCACTGTGGAGCGCCTGGGGGTTGTAAAGGAAAACACATATTTATATGGAAAAAGAACCGCCACAATATATAGATTTAATGACGGGATAAGGATTATCGGCTTCAAACAGGGTGACAGCTTTGATTTAAGAGTGCTGACCATAGGTTTTAATCCCAAGAGAAAGGGCCTGGGTAAATGTGCGCTAAAACTCGTCCGCCCTTTATTTAAGGTCATATCTGTCAACGAAATCAGCGAAGGCGCCCTTCCTTTCTGGACAAAAATGAAGGAACGGGGTTTGGTAAATAATCTGGGAACTGTCAAATGGGAAAGTAATTATAATCATATAATATCCTGATCGCCCGCAAAAAACCCGCCACATAAGAAGCGTTCGCTTAGGGATTAAAAAACCACGTGAATGTCCGAGCGTAGCTGCTTGGCGTAACTGGTCCTTCTTAATAATAAACCCTTCATATATCCAAGGAATCAGTCATGTTGTCCTGCAGTAAGAGACGGCAATCCACTGTCTATAATGTGGAGTTGCATGGATTTACGAAAGTTTTCTGTTTTCCCGAATTTGGTTTGGATTGTTTTTTTGTTGTAGCCGTTATGGCTGTTGCCAGTGTTATTGCCTGCAATACTGTGTTTTTTGTACCCAGGATGCTCTTCAATTTCGGCTTCGAATATTTGCTGCAGGGCAGGCTTATTACTTTTATTCGTTTCTCGGTGACAAAAAGCCCTCCGATCTTCGGAAGGCTTGATTTCGCTGGTGGGCGCTACTGGGATTGAACCAGTGACCCCTACCGTGTCAAGGTAGTGCTCTCCCCCTGAGCTAAGCGCCCAATATTATTATTTTTCTAATACCCGCCCAGTTATATATATTATCATCGATACCTGTTAAAAGTCAAGTTTTCCGATAAGGTAATAAAGGGAGGGGGGCCGGGCTTTATTCACTTAAACACCTTGTCCCACATCTGCCTGTGCCAGCCCGGGCGGCTTAATTCTTCAGCCGCCAGCAGTCTGACCCGGCCCAGTTCCCGCCCCTGCAGCATATATACACAATGACCAAGATACTGCCCTTTGTTTAACGGAGCGGCCACCGGATCCGTCGCTGTAATCTTTCTTTCCAGATTAGGAAGATCATCCGGGTCAATGCGTATTTCCAGGCTGTTTTCAGCTACTAGATCTACTCTGTCTTTAATCCCGCCGTTCACAGTAACGCCTGCAATTGCCGCACCCGCTTCTGCCACAGTGACCGGTTTGACCACCTTAAAACCATAGTCGAACATATTAATACAGTCACGGTAGCGGTCATCGCTGTGCAGCGCTACCGCAATCAACCTCCGGCCATCTCTGGTGGCCGACGCTACCAGGCAGTTGCCGGCCGCCGACGTGGTGCCTGTTTTTACCCCGTCGATCCCTTCATAAAGCCCAAAAAGCAAGCGGTTGCTGTTTCTCAGTTTTTCCTCCCTGTCTGGCGGTTCGACCCAGTGGATTGTCGCCTCCCTGGTCTGGACCAGTTCATTGAACTTCGGATGTCCGAGCGCGTACCTGGCCAGCTTGGCCAGATCATAGGCCGTGGTATAGTGGTTGGGATGATGAAAGCCGTTGGTGTTAACAAAGCGGGTATTGAAAAGACCCAACGCGGCCGCCTTGCTGTTCATCATAGTTATAAAACCGGCGTGGCTTCCCCCGACATGACCGGCGATGGCCACAGTCGAATCGTTGGCTGAAGCGACCAGCGCCGCCGTAAGGAGTTCCCCAAGTGTGATTTTTTCACCCTTGCGCAAGTCTATTATTGTTCCCATAGACTCGGATGCCGCGTTAGAGTCTATCGTTACCACGTCTTCCAGTCTGCCATTTTCCACAGCGACAACAGCGGTCATGATCTTGGTCAGGCTGGCCGGTTCCGCTCTCCTGGTATAATTTTTGGCAAAATAAATCTGCCCGCTTGCTACGTCAATAAGCACCGCCGCATCCGCGGTCACCCGTGGAGCGCCGGCGGACGCCACTTCAGGAAAAACTATGGAAAAAAGGAAGACAAGCAAAAAAATTAGTCTTAGTTTAACAGCCACCGAATTTTATCCACCTCTTATTACAATAATTGCGGTTTTCCGCCCCTCTGCATAACCATGACCTTATTAAACCTCACATAGTAATCTCCTTTATTTATAAAAACTATTATCTCAAAATACAATAAAGTTATTCCGCCTGAAAACAATAAACCCGCCGGAGGCGGGTTAGGTTGATGTGTTTATTAAGATTTCTTTCGCTGGCGCCAGAAGTAAAAAATCAAGGCGGCTATGCCCAGGACTATCACAACGTCCAACCTGTGGAACCATGGTTTAATGGCGGCCCAGTTTTGACCGAGTTTCAAACCCACATAGACGAGCAGAATGCTCCAGGGCAGTGAGCCCAGAAATGTATAGATTAGAAACTTTTTAAAATTCATGCGGGAAATACCGGCCGGCAGAGATATAAAAGTCCTGATTATTGGCATCAAGCGGGTGAAAAAGACCGTGGCTTCACCATAACGGTTAAACCAGTGATCGGCCATTTCCAGGTGTTTCACTGAAAAGCCGAAATAACGGCCGTATTTAACCAGAAAAGGCCGGCCTCCCCACAGGCCAAGGTAATAAGATAGCACAGAACCAACTGTACCGCCAACTGTCCCGGCCATTACAGCCCCGTAAAAATTAAGCTGTCCGGTGTAGACCAAGTAGCCGCCGAAAGGTAAAATAATTTCACTGGGCAACGGAATATTAGCGCTTTCAATGGCCATACCGATGCCCACTCCCCAATACCCCAACGCGGCTATATAACTAGTTATGAACTTTACTATTACCTCTATTAATTCGGTCAATCAAATCCCCCTCACAGTAGACGCTTTTCCAGTTTGATCTTATCGAACAGCTTCATCATACAAAATAATATTATACCATGACTACAATCCTTTCTCAATAATGACAGTACTCCCCATATGTCGTACGCCGGCGTTAAAAAGAGTCGCTAAGGAATCCTGAATATATAAATGGCCTTCTATAGATAAAACAGCTGCCGCAACTGGATAAGTCTGACCATTAACGATGTAATAGCCGTCCCCCGGATAGAAAAAGGCTTCTGATTGAAATTTAGCCGCCTTTACAGCCCTTTCGTCCGGCAACCAGTCAACCCGGTAGCCCAAAAATTCAAACAGCAGTCTCAGCGGCAGGTAGGTTTTGCCCTGCAGCTGGATTACCCGCTCGTTCCTGATAGTAACTCCGTTTACCATAATTTCATTTTTATCCCCATCAAAAATTATTGTATTTCCAGAGTTTCCATTCAGATAAGCATAAGCTACTGCTAAAGATAAACCAGGAGTCAACACCTGGATGTCGGGGCTCAACCCCGTACCGTCTATAGCCCTCCCCCTGGGGGTGTGATACCTGGCCACAGTAATTTTTAATGCTCCTCCTGTTTCCAGCGGGATTACTGCCTGGACAGTACCCTTGCCAAATGTTTGTCCGCCGATCAAGGTTGCCCGGCCGTAGTCCTGCAGCGCGCCCGCCACTAGTTCAGCCGCGCTGGCTGAATATTCGTTGACAAGCACTACTATGGGCATATCATCAATACTATCGCTGCTCCACTCCGCAAGATATTCTTCCCTATTGCCCCTGCGGTCAAAAGTGCTAAGCACAACTTTGCCCTGCTCAATAAAATTGCTGCTGACGCTAAGGGCCGAGTGAATTATTCCACCGGGATTATCCCGCAAATCCAGGATTAATTTGGCTGCTCCCTGCCCTTGCAGGTCATTCAATGTTTTTGCGAACTCATCTCCGGTAAAATCCCCAAACATATTAATGTGTATGTAACCGATACCGTCATCAAGGATTTTACCTGTTACGGTGGGGTTACTAATATTGGCGCGCGTTAGAACGACGTTAAAATCATAATTTCCTTCTCTTCGGATAGTCAGGGTCAATTTTGTTTCTTCCGGACCACGGATTCTCTCCACAATTTTTCCCAGAGGCTCATGGGATATATCGGTCCCGTCTATTTTTATGATCCTGTCACCCGGCATGATGCCAGCTTTACTAGCGGGAGTATTCTCGATGGTGTTCAGGACCTTCGGGTATATTTCACCGGGCTGCATTTGCACGCCGATACCCATATATCTACCGTCTATCGAATTCCTGAGCTCCCTTAATTCTTCCGGCGTCATGTAACTGGTATACGGATCATTTAAGGTTTTCAAAAGACCGTCAATAGCTCCCTTGATCAGGGTCTGGCTGTCAGGGTCACTGATATGCAAAAGCTGCACGTCCCTGAGGACCTCCTCCAGGCTGTCCATCCCCTGGACCTGGTGGTCAGCGGCAAGGGATTGGGCCGCCCCGCCAAAAGTAAAAAGCAGAGCTATAGCCAGGACAAAATGCAAAAGATATATTCTCCGCAAATAAAACACCCCCAATTTGTGAACCTCCCCCACTTATAGAAGATAGGGGCTTCAAATAGCGTAACCATACTAACGCCGAACGTATTTCCCATTAGGGAACTACTTACCCACGAAGGGTACCGGCTGTTAGCCCGGCTTCCCTTTAACAACTTTGGCCCGTTTCAGGGCATCTACAACTTTTTGCACTAGGCAATCCATAGATACTTGACTTCGTTTATGGCAAATTCCTGGAACTCACCGTGTCTTTCTTTGGTAAGGATGTTCTTGGCCCCGTGGATATCCCGATGCTCGTTATATCCACAGTGGCAACTATAGTTTCTGCCTACCTTGCCAGATACCCATACTCTTGCTGACGCAAGTAAGGAAGGTTTGAGGCGAAGGTGTTCTGCTGGACTTTTTATTTCGCCCTCGCGGTGTAAAGTCCTGCATTTTATTCCAGAAATGTGATTTCAACAGTACAAGCAGGTATTTTGCTTTACTTGGTGAAATACTAAAAATTATCGCATTAAGTGCATTGCCGCCCCGACAAAGACAAACCAGACAAGGCAGGTGTAGAAAAAGATGCCCGACCTGATCATTATAGACGGTAACAGCCTGGTCCACCGGGCTTTTCACGCTATTCCGCCGCTGTCTACCAGCCAGGGGCTGGTAACCAACGCAGTCTATGGCTTTACTAATATGCTGATGAAGCTCATCAAAGATGAATCCCCGGCTAGAATAGTGGTGGCTTTTGATAAAGGCAAGGTAACCTTTCGCCATGCTGATTTTGCCGATTACAAAGCCAACCGGCCGGCTACTCCCGAAGATCTAAGGCCACAGTTTCCGCTATTAAAAGACCTGTTAAAGGCCATGCGCGTAAAAACATTCGAAGCGGAAGGCTATGAGGCGGATGATTTAATTGGCGCAATAGCAGAAAAAGCTGAACAAAGCGGACTTAAAAGCATAATAATTACCGGGGACCGTGATGCGTTCCAGCTTGTTTCCCCTCTGACCAAAGTAAGGATGACAAAAAAAGGGATCAGTAAGCTGGATGAATACGATGAGGGCAAAGTCTGGGACCGCTACGCTATAACACCGCGCCAGTATACCGACTTCAGGGGACTTACAGGCGACAGCTCGGACAATGTGCCAGGCATACCGGGCATAGGCGAAAAGACAGCTTCGCGCCTGCTTAAAGAATACGGCACACTGGAAGAAATCTTAACCCATGCCGAAGAACTGACCGGGCGTACCGCAGGCCTGGTAAGCGCCTTTAAGGATCAGGCTGTGCTTTCGAAAAAACTTGTCACTATAAACCGCGATGTACCGGTGGAAATTGATCTCGAAGAGTGCCGCCTGAAGAAACCGGACTATCATGACCTTTTGCAAATGCTCAAGAAACTGGAATTTAAATCAATGATTAAATCCATGTATCGTGATAGTAGCAAAGACGCTGCAGAAAAAGACGGCAGATTAAAAGGGCAGGCACAGAAAAAAGCAAAACAGGTCCTGCCTGAACCTGATTTGGAAACTTACCCCATTACATATACCCGCCTGGATAACTCCGCCCGGCTGA
>JAQVLS010000221.1 GCA_028704035.1 Desulfotomaculaceae bacterium
AGAAACACCTTGCGTACACGCCTGTCAATATTGCTGAAAACGCCGGCAGCAGTGGCGTCCTTGTTTTTTGTGGTTCTGGTGACGGGTTTTTTAACATTCAATAGTTACTTTAACCCGGCTAAGCAACAGAATGTCGCTTTTTCCGATAAGGATAAGGGACAATACAGCGGCAGCGCCGTGTTGCCGGCGGGGAATAAGGCCGGCGCAGCTGTGGAGGAAGTAGGGTCTTTAAAAGAAAGACAGCTCCAGCAAACCGACTCGGTGAAAAATCTTAATGAACAAATGAATAGGGAGCCGGATAATACAGTAAAGGAGCCGGCACCAGACCAACCCGTCATTATGGCGGAGATTTTACGGGACCAACTACCGGCGCCTGCAGATAACGCCGCCCCGGAGAGATTAAATAAACCCCGGTCGGTGGAGGAGCAAAGAACTGCGGCTGTCACATCTGCCCCTCCTGATGCGGGCACGGGCATGGCTGCTACCAATGATGAGGCCTTAGAAGCAGCTCCCCGGTATATGGACTTTACCCCGGCGAAACCGGACTACCTGCCCCGGGGATCTATACTTGTAAATATATCCAGGCTTGCAGATGAAATTTCTCAAGACTACCGGACTGGCGACAATTATTTTACAGTAAGCCAGAGCCGGCTGGAGGCGGATGATTTTGCATTTGTTGAAAAAACGGCACAGGTTGCCAATGTCAAAATTAATGGATGGCAGGGATTTATCGAGGAAAGCAGGCCCAAGCCGGGCGATCATGTTTCCGGCGCCGTCACAACACTGAAATGGCGGCAGGGTGAATGGGCCTTTTCAGTATCAGGGGATCTGCCGCCAGAAGAAATAATAAGAATTTCAGCTTCAATAAAGTAGTCTATACCAGGTCACCGACCTGGTTTTTTTGTTGCCCAAAGCAGAATATTAACAGTTTTGGCGGAGATACTTCCTAGACAAATAGAATTTTTCAAGGAGATGAAATATTGTTGGAACAAGATATGGAGAAGAACCAGCGGAATGACTGCCGGAATATTATCGATAACCTGGCGGCAAAAGCCCGGGTCGCTTTGCATAAATTTATGGAACTTGACCAGGAAGATGTGGATAGGATCGTCAAGGCTATGGCCCTGGCCGGGCTCGATCGGCACATGGAACTGGCCGGGATGGCTATAGAAGAAACAGGCCGGGGAGTTTACGAAGATAAAATTGTGAAAAACATTTTTGCCACGGAGTATGTTTACCACAGTATTAAGTACAACAAGACCGTAGGAATTATAAAGATTGACGAGGAAGATGAATACGAAGAAGTAGCGGAACCAGTCGGAGTAATAGCAGGAATTACACCGGTAACCAACCCTACTTCAACCACTATGTTCAAATCCCTGATCTCTATAAAAACCAGAAACCCGATTATCTTCAGCTTCCACCCGGGAGCACAGCGGTGCAGCGCTGCGGCGGCCAAAATAATGCTGGATGCGGCGGTAGCGGCAGGCGCACCCGAAAACTGCATCAGCTGGATTGAACAAACTTCTATTGAGGCAACAAAATTGCTGATGACCCACCCGAAAATCTCTTTAATCCTGGCCACCGGAGGGGCAGGCATGGTCCAGTCCGCCTACAGCTGCGGCAAACCAGCCCTGGGCGTGGGGCCGGGTAACGTACCGTGTTATATTGAGAAATCCGCCAACCTGCGCCGGGCAGTTACTGACCTGATCTTGAGCAAGACCTTTGACAACGGGATGATCTGCGCCTCGGAGCAGGGTTTAATTGTGGATAGAGATGTTGCCGGGGAAATAGAATCTCTTTTGGTTGAGAACGGCTGCTACTTCCTGAATAATAGTGAAGCGGAATTGCTGGAGCAGTTGGCTACCTGTGGAAAGACCTGTTCTTTAAACCCGGAAATAGTAGGCAAGACAGCAGGCGCGATTGCCCAAATGGCCGGTTTTGCGACGCCGGCAGGGACCAAAATACTCATCGCCAGGCAGGACGGAGTGGGTCCGGATTACCCGCTTTCGGGGGAAAAACTGAGCCCGATTTTAGCCTATTATCTGGCAGACAACTCCGGTGAAGGCATCAAACTATGCGAAGAGATGGTAGAGTATGGTGGGATGGGGCACTCGGCGGTGATCCACACGACTGATCAAAAACTGGTAGACGAGTTTGCCCGCAGGATTATGGCCGGCCGGATTATCGTCAACGCGCCGTCCACGCATGGCGCCATCGGTGATATTTACAACACCAACATGCCTTCGCTCACCCTGGGCTGCGGTTCCTACGGAAGAAACGCCACTACGGCCAATGTCAGTGCCGTCAACCTGCTTAATATCAAGAGGGTGGCCAGGAGGCAGGTTAACATGCAATGGTTCAGGGTGCCGGAAAGGATTTATTTTGAAAGGGGTTCCATCCGGTATCTGGCTAAGATGCCTGGGATCGAGAAGGTACTGGTCGTGACGGACAAATCAATGGTTGAACTGGGGTACCTGGACAAGATTAAATACCACCTGGCCAAGAGAGAAAACAGGCCGGTGATAGAAGTGTTCAGTGAAATTGTGCCCGACCCGTCCCTGACTCTGGTCACAAAAGGCATCAAATTAATGAACTCTTTTCAGCCTGACACTATTATCGCCCTGGGCGGTGGCTCCGCCATAGACGCGGCCAAGGGGATGTGGCTTTTTTATGAACACCCGGAGGTGAAATTTGAATTTTTAAGGCTTAAGTTTCTGGATATTCGCAAACGTACTTATAAATTTCCCAAATTGGGCCGCCGGGCCAGGCTGGTAGCCATACCCACCACCAGCGGGAGCGGCTCCGAGGTAACAGCCTTCGCGGTAATAACCGACAGGGGGAAAGACATCAAATATCCACTGGCGGATTACGAACTAACGCCGGACGTGGCCATTATCGACCCGGACTTTGTGGAGACGCTCCCCCGTAGCCTGGCGGCCGATACCGGCATGGACGTGCTGGCCCACGGCATAGAGGCTTATGTTTCCGTGATGGCTTCTGATTATACAGACGCTCTTTGTTTAAAGGCCATCGG
>JAQVLS010000222.1 GCA_028704035.1 Desulfotomaculaceae bacterium
CAGCCCATTCATTTAGAAAGAGCCGGGTCAGTCCGACTCCATTTTCTAGCTGGGGAAAACCATCATATCTTTCCGCCGCCGGTACCGGTTCTTCGGCCAGCAGGTAAAATTCGTCTGAAGCAAAAATAAAGGGGTGTTTGTACCCGGTTATAAGTTCTTTCTGCCTGGTGTGAATCCAGCGAAGCAGTGCGCGAGCCTTTTCCGGGGTAAACGCAGCAAGAGAGTAGAGGTCTTCTCTGAAACGGGTCAGCCCCACCGGTACTACAGCCAGCGATTTTACAGCCGGCCATAGAGAAATCAGGTCACCGGCAGTCCTCTCAAGTTCAGCCGCGTCGTTTAATCCCGGACACAACACTACCTGGGTGTGCATCTCAATGCCGGCTTCGGCCAGGAAACGCAGCTGTTCCATAATAGAGCCAGCCCTGCTGCTCCCCAGCATCTTTTCTCTTAAAACAGGATTTGTGGTGTGGACTGAAATGTAAAGCGGACCGAGCCTCTGCCGGGCGATCCTTTTCAGCTTGTTTTCACTGAGGTTTGTTAATGTTATAAAATTGCCGTTCCAAAAAGAAAGCCGATAGTCGTCGTCCTTAACATAAAGGGTCCGGCGCATACCCGGCGGCATCTGATCAACAAAACAAAACACGCATTTATTTATACATTTTATAACCGGCCCGAAGCCGCCCGCGCCAAAATTAATACCCAGGTCCTGGTCAAAATCCTTTTCTACCTCCAGCACCCATTCTTCCCCGTCAGCTTTCTTTAGATCAATAAAAAGCAATTCATCAGCTGCCAAAAAACGAAAATCTATTAAATCCAGCACCGGCGCTCCGTTAATCGCCGTTACCCGGTCGCCCACCGCCACACCCAGTTCCTCAGCGATGCTCCCGGGTTCCACCATATATATTTTCAGCCCGCGGCGCTTCATGGGACACCTCCGTCTTTACCCTTAACAATTATCTATAAATTCCATTATATAGTCAAGGGAGATTTGCCCCTGCCGCCTTTACCGCAAGCGCCCACTCGGCCAGTTCACCATATAATTTTTTTAGACCTATTCCGGACAGCAGGCAACCAAGGGGCACTAAAAGAGCAAAACGGCACAACAGCAGGCCCGACTGAAGAAATATATTGTCTTGAAATTTATTATCTACCATTCTCATTTCAGCCTCTTGTATATTGTAAATGCTTAGGAAACTTTCCACAAGGCGGTAGATCATACCCCGCTCACCTTTAACAGAAAGAGCGTAAACCTTATTGCCGGCATCGTCCTCTCCCAGGGAAATTATTTTTTCTCCGCCCTTTATATTCAGCGACAGCAGGCCCCATAACTGCTCCCGGACCGGCGGTGCTCCCGCCGGCAGCCTGCCTGTGTGAATAGCTCCGGCCAGCGCCGCCAGCGGAAACCTGCTGTCGCTGAAATAAAGAATTTTCATGGCGCCCCTCCTTTACCAGGTCCTTAATTTTTTGGACAAGATGTACCAGACGAAAATAGGCGACCTGCGTACCCATTGTGACGATCGGCCGGCCCAGGCTGATAAATCCCCAGCGGCGGGACAGAAAACCACCGAATTTCATGGCCAGGTTAACATTATTCATAACGTTAACCAACATATAGTCCTGCCGGGATATGGCAAAAATATCCGCCAGATTTGTGAAAACGTTTTCTAATATCTGCGGCTTGCTGCGGCGCGCCGCCAGGCAGACCTCGTTGCCGTATTCGTCTTTGCCCATGAAATAAATATGCCCGTGCTGATCGGCCTCCTGGCGGTCAAAAAGTGGTAACTTCCAGAACATTTCCCGGCTGGGCACCCGATCCGTAGGCAGCAGTCCCAAATGAATTGAAGCGGCGGTTACGGAAGAATGGCTCCCACCATAGCAGTGGTATATAATTTTCATTACCTTACCTCACCGTAACGTAAATGTCTTAATGTCTTACCACGATATAGCTCCCATTGCCTAAATCATGCACCATAGCGTTAAGGATTTTTGACAAATATCCTGCTACTTTTTCCATCTCCTCTTCGTTCCGGGCAAAAAAAATGGGCGCTCCCCCGCTTACCAATTCTTTATTAAGGGCAATCACTGCCAGGATATTACTAAACTTTCCTTCCAATGATCAATCCACCTTCTTTTTGGCTATTATGATTGAGGAACCGGCTAAAAGCGGCTTGCTGCTGGCGCTTTCCAGGACAGGAGTAAGCTTGACAGCCGCGATAAGCTGATCCATGTTCTTTTCCATCGGCATTATATAAAGGCCGGCCTCACCGGTGTTGGGGTTCTTGCGCACCAGCGGCGTATATTCGGGAATATCCACGTCTTTTTTGGTCCCGAGGAAAACAGCCGCTGTAAAAGCAATAGCTTTTCGCTGGCCCATGTCATGAATGATTGACCTGGCGTTGCCGTCTTTTGGCTTTATCTTTACGGCCAGACCATTTTTTAATATATCTTCGCGCATATCTTTTAAACCAACATTGATTAAACCTATTTCATCGGCCATCAGGGTCGGACCATCGAAACTAAGCTTGGCCGGCACGACATCGCAGATATTTTCCAGTATCTCGCCCGACATGAGATTGCGGCTGAGCAAAATCGCAATAACAGCCACAACTCCTCCAGCCGGCAGACCGCCGAACTGGGTCGCCAGGCTGGTGGCAAACGCTGTCCCCATCACCAGGTAGTTTCTTGCCTCAAAGGTACGGGCTATTCCCTCGATGTAATCCAGCCCTCTCTTGATTAATTCGGTTCTTTCCAGGCTTTCCAGGGTACGGCGTTCCATGTCCCTGATTTCACGAAACTGCTGGGCTGCCAGGGCAAGAAAAGTCACTGCGGTATATTCCGGCGCCATGACGGCCGGCACCGCTACCGCGCCCAGCGCTGATGCTATAAAGCCCAGGAGCAGGTGCGACAGGTAGCCGTGCGGGTAGCCCGGATACTGCCTGTAATCACTCCTGAGCAGGATGAAACGGGATAAGGTGCCGGCAAGAATGCCGGCTGTTATCACAACAAGGTATTGAGGCATATAA
>JAQVLS010000027.1 GCA_028704035.1 Desulfotomaculaceae bacterium
ACTATTTAAAAGTATATTGGAAGGAAATATGCTGGCCACAACTGTCCGGCGCGAATTCGGGGCGGATATAAACACAGCCTGCGGCCAGCTGCGACGGCGTATATTAAGCGAATCATAAAACAAATTGACAGGATTATACGGATTTACAGGATTTAAAAACATTTAAAATTAAAAATATTATCACAAGATTAACAAGAGTATCAGGATTAACAAAATAAAAAAACAAAATCTTTAAAATGAAATAATTTAATAATTTAATAATGTAATAATTTCAAATGTTTTAACCTGTCAATCTTGTTAATCCTGTTTATCTTGTAAAAAATAAATATTTATTTTAATCCTGTTAATCCTGTCAATTTGTTTTAAGACCCAGATGAAACCAATTTGGAGGTGTAAGGCATGGGACTGTTCTCTGGATTGGAAGGAAGCCTGGAGAAATATATTGAAGGTTTTTTTAAGGATAAAGTCAGCGGGCGGGTCCAGCCTGCCGATATTGCCAAAAAATTGGCCAGGGAAATGAGGGACCACAAACGTGTAAGCATCAGCAGCATCTATGTGCCGAACGAATATACCATTTTTCTGCACCATACCGACTGGGAAAGCATTTCCGCTTTTTCCGGCGCGCTGTCCGGTGAACTGCAGGATTATATCAGCCAGAAGGCCACGGAAAAAAAATATTCCCTGGCAGGCCGGCCTTTGATAAAATTTATAGCGGATGGTAACATAGCTGCGGGGAATATTATGGTGGAGTCCAACTTTAGCGAGGCTCCGCCTGAGGAAGAAAAAAGTGATGCGGCATGCGTCCCCCTTGAACATACACAGTATTTCACACTGGTTAAAGACAAGCCGCTACCTGACGCGCCGCCGTTAGTTTACGCACAAATCCGGGTTGAGAGCGGACCGGAGCGTGATAAAATATTTAACTTGAACAAAGAATCCATGGTGATCGGGCGCCGGGAAAGCTGTGACATAGTCCTCAGTGATGACAGCATTTCCCGTAGACATGCCCGCCTTGACCGGCGCCTGGGCGTTTATACAATACACGATCTGGGCAGTACCAACGGTATCAAGGTGAACGGAGATAGAATAACAGCGAGGGTACTCAAATCGGGGGATGTGCTTACACTGGGCGCTACAGTCTGTACTTTTAAGGTGGAATAAAATTGTTTGCCGTTTTTTTGTTAATCCTGCGTTATGCCTTTTTGTTTTTTTTAGTGATTTTTATCATTATGCTGGTTAAATGGATGGTTAGCGATCTGTTAATGGAAAAGGAGCCGCAGCCGGCAGGCCAAAAGGAAATGTCTAAGGTTGACATAGTCCGGCTTGTGGTAATTAATAGTTCCCTGCCGGATCTTAATTATGGCGATATCTTTTTAATAGAAAGGGATTTAATCATTGGCCGGGGGGATAGCAGCAGTCTTGTAATCAAGGATACATTTGCCTCCAATCAACATGCCCGAATATTTGTGAGACAAGGACAGTACTGGTTGGAAGACATAGAAAGTACAAACGGTACTTTCGTAAATGAAGCGCAGGTGAAGCAACCCGTTGTTCTAGCAGATGGAGACAGAATCAGAGTGGGCAGTGTTACTTTTCAGTTTGTGAGGTGGAGGCATGAAGTGGGCTAGTATAACTGATACCGGTTTGGTAAGGGATTTAAATGAAGATAGTTATTGCATTTCGCCCGAGAACAGTTTTTTTGCGGTGGCGGACGGTATGGGCGGTCACCGGGCCGGGGAAGTGGCCAGTCAAATGGCTCTGCAGTTATTAAAGCAGGCGCTGGACAGGCGTCTGAAAGGCGGAGAGAAACCGGACAGGGCCCTGGTTGACTCTATAAAGGAAGCTAACGGCGCGATCTGCCGGTTGTCAGCCGGCAAGCCGGAGTGGCAGGGTATGGGTACTACCGTAACGGCCTGCCTGAAGCGAAATGGTGAAATTCTGATCGGACAGGTGGGTGACAGCCGCGCTTATCTGCTGCGGGGCAACCACATTTCTCAGCTGACGGAGGACCATTCGCTGGTGCAGGAACTCGTAAAAAACGGCAGCATAACAGAGGAAGAAGCCTTTACTCACCCGCGGAAGAATGTCTTGACAAGAGCTATCGGCACAGGGCCTTTTTTGGAAGTGGATCTCTATCATTGCCGGGTGCATCCAGGTGATCTGCTGCTGCTTTGCACAGACGGCCTGACAAGATACATGCGCCAGGAGGAACTTCTGGCATCCGTCAACTCATCCCCGGATCTTGATACCGCGGTAGGGGATCTTCTAAAAGAGGCTACCGGCGCCGGCGGCGCCGACAATATTACGATTATCCTTGTCGAGTTTTAGATGGGAGTTTTTTAATGTCGGGAGTGTTTTATGCCGCTCCACATTCTAATATCAAAGGTCCAGCCGGGAGCCGTACAGTTGAGAGAAACCTGCTGTTCCTCGCGGCGCTATACTTACTGGCGGGAATAATGACGCTTTACCTGGGTGAACCCGGGGTACGCGTTGTTATTACTGTTGCCGCAGGGCTGACTGTGGCGGCGGTCTTTTTGCTTATCCATTTTTATTGGAAAGTCGTTGGTTTCAGGGGCGATCATTATTTGCTTCCTGTCACGGCAGTACTTATCTCAACAGGCCTGGTTTTTCTCTTCAGGTTGGACCCGTACTACGGCGTGCGGCAATTTATATGGATTTTACTCGGGTTGGGAACGCTGGTTTTTACATCACGCGTGCTGCTGGATATTCGTTTCCTCGGCGATTACAAATATATATACGCGCTGCTTGGCTTAATTGCTTTAATACTGCCCATTTTTTTCGGCAAGGTGCAGGGTGGCGCGAAAAGCTGGCTGGACTTCGGTTATTTTCAGCTGCAGCCATCGGAATTTGTTAAAATTCTTTTAGTGCTTTTTCTGGCCAGCTATCTTGCTGAAAACAGGAATGTTTTAGCTGTGGGCACCAGGAGCCTGGGGGGGATTTCTTTGCCGGGCCTGTCAGAGTGGGCCCCCCTCGTTGTCATGTGGGGCATATCACTGCTGCTTTTGGTTTTTCAGCGCGACCTCGGCGCCGCCTTGATTTATTTTGGTACCTTTCTAGCCATAGTATATGCCGCTACCGCGAGAATTTTTTATGTTCTCTTCGGGCTGGGGCTATTTATAGCAGGTGCTTCAGCCAGTTATTATTTATTTGATCATGTGCGTGCCAGAGTGTTAATATGGCTGAACCCGTGGCCATATATCGACAATATCGGCTACCAGATTACCCAGTCTCTTTTTGCCATCGGTTCCGGCGGCGCCCTTGGCGTCGGCCTTGGACAGGGATATCCCGGTTACATACCGCTTGTGCATTCCGATTTTATTTTCCCGGCTATTTGTGAAGAGCTGGGCCTGTTAGGTGGAGCCGGTATTATAATATTGTTTATGATTCTTATTTTTAGGGGTGTAAAAATAGCTTTGCGCGCCAGGGATGAGTTTTCAGCCCTGGTAGCTATCGGACTGACGTCACTTTTAGGTCTGCAGGCCTTTATCATTATTGCCGGGGTAACCAAGCTTCTGCCTTTAACGGGGGTAACCCTGCCGTATATCAGTTATGGAGGCAGTTCCCTGGTGGCAAACTTTATCCTGCTTGGGTTATTGCTGAATATTTCCCACGAGGCAGACGACAGCTTATGAACCAAAACATAAAAAAACTCGGCATACTGATTATCTGCCTGCTGGCTGTCCTTGTTTTTTACCTTTCATACCTAAATGTTGTCAAAGGACCTGTTCTAGCGGTGAATCCCCATAACCGGCGCTTGCAGGAATACGAAAGCCAAATCCGGCGGGGTACGATATATGACAGCAATGGTATTGTGCTGGCTGCGACCGACTTCAGCGGCGAAAAAAATAAGCGTGTTTATCCCCGGGGGCGTGAAACCGCTCATCTTCTAGGTTATATCTCGGAGAGATACGGCCGGGACGGGCTTGAATCTGCCTGCGACCGCTATCTTCTGGGGCTGGAAGGCGCCGACCGGACCAGGAATTATATTAACAAATTGCTGGGCAGGGAACAGCTGGGCGGCGATATCACGCTTACCATTGATTCTGACCTGCAGGGTTTGGCCTTGAATATGCTGGCAGGGCGCCGGGGCGCCGTTGTGCTTCTAGACCCGGAGACCGGTGCGGTGCGGGTTTTGGTTTCCAACCCGGGTTATGACCCGAACAAACTGGGAGAAATCTGGCCCCGGCTAAGCCAGGATGAGGATGCGCCGCTGCTCAACCGGGCTGTCCAGGGCGCTTATCCGCCGGGTTCGACATTTAAAATAGTAACTGCCGCCGGCGCGCTGGCGGCCAAGCCCGATGCCGCGAGGGAGACATTTAACTGCCGGGGCTTTCTTGAGGTAGACGGATACAGACTGGATGATACTGCGGTACACGGCAGGATCGATATTAAAAAAGCCATCGCCGTATCCTGTAACACGACTTTTGCCCAGCTGGGACTGGACCAGGGCGCGCAAAACTTTGTCAGGACAGTCAAGGCTTTCGGCATTGATCGGGATCCCGGTATTGGTATACCCGTGAGGCCAGGATCGATGGCTACCCCTGAAGCGTTTATCCCTACCGAACTGGCCGCGAGCGCTATCGGGCAGGGTGAACTGCTGGTGAGCCCCCTGCATATGGCTCTGGCGGCGGCGGCTATCGCCAATAGCGGCGATCTGATGAACCCGTACCTAATCGAGACAGTAAAGGACTCTACGGGCCAGGTTTTGCGGCAGGAGGAGGCCCGTCACTGGTTAAATGTTACGACGCCGCAGATCTGCGGGATTATTAAGGACGGCATGGTGGATGCGGTCAGGTCCGGCACTGCTGCAGCCGCCAGGGTAGCCGGTGTTCAGGTGGCCGGCAAGACAGGTTCCGCGCAAAACCCGCATGGTCAGGCGCACGCCTGGTTTATCGGTTTTGCGCCGGCCGAACGGCCCAGGTTAGCGGTGGCCGTACTTGTGGAAAACGCCGGATCCGGCGGCACGGTGGCCGCTCCCATAGCAGGACAACTTTTATCCGCGGCTTTAAACAAGGGATACTAGTTTAGTAGATAAAATTTATTAGAAGACTTTAATCCAGGCGCAAGAAAAGCAGTGCTGTAAGATTTCTTTGACAATAATAGAGGTGAACATATTGATTGGAAAAACTATGGGGAACCGTTATGAACTTATAAAACAGCTTGGCGGCGGCGGCATGGCTATTGTTTACATGGGTCGGGATACCCTGTTAAACCGTCTGGTAACCGTTAAGGTGCTGCGCCCGGAATTTACATGCGACGAAGATTTTGTAGAAAGATTCCGCAGGGAAGCGCAAGCTGTTGCGAGGCTTTCCCATCCAAACATAGTCAGTATCTATGATGTCGGCCTGGAGGACAATATACACTATTTGGTAATGGAATATATTGAAGGGGATAACCTGAAGAACCTGATTAGAAAGCAGGGTGTTGTCCCGACCGACAGGGCGGTGGAGATAGCTGGCCAGATCAGTGAAGCCCTTCAGCATGCCCATGAAAACAATATTGTACACAGGGATATTAAACCGCAGAACATATTAATTACAAAGGACGCGCGGGCCAAGCTGACTGATTTTGGCATTGCCAGGGAAGCTACAACCGCTACACTTACCCAGACAGACACCATCGTCGGGTCGGTCCATTACCTTTCCCCCGAACAAGCCAGGGGTGGTACGGCCGACGCCAGGTCCGACATATACTCACTGGGTATCGTGTTGTATGAGATGGGTACCGGGGCTCTTCCGTTTACCGGGGAAACCCCTATTGGCGTTGCCCTGAAGCATATTCAGGAATTTCCAGCCCCGCCTTCCAGTCTGAACCCCTCTATATCACCGGAATTTGAAAGAGTGATTGTCCGCGCGATGGCTAAAAATCCGGCTGATCGTTACCAGTCGGCAAAGGACATGGCAGCAGACCTGGCGAGGTTCTCAGGCGCCGAGGAAGATGAATCCAGCCAGGAAGCAGATGAATTTGCCACCAGGGTTATCCCTGCTGTACATCCTGCACAGAGTGACGACCGGCCTGGCGTTGAAAACAAAATACATAAAAGAGAAAAACGGCCGCGCCTATTTTGGTTAGGACTGGCGCTGCTTATAGCAGTCATTGCCGCTACCGGTGCTTTTTGGCAATATATCAATGTTCCGGAAATAAGCATGCCGGATGTCGAAGGCCGGACTGAGGCGAATGCTAGGCAAATCCTGCAGGAGAAGGGCATAGAAAACATCCAGATTACTAGCAACCCGCACCCCTCCGTCAAGCAGGGGCTGGTTGTTTCCCAGGACCCGAAACCTGATGCAAAGATTAAAACTACACGTACCGTAACACTTTCAGTGAGTCTGGGACAGGACTTACGCGAGGTTCCGGAGGTTATCGGACAGACCCTTTATAATGCCAGGATAGGAATAAGTGTAAATGAATTAAATGTAACTAATCCGGTGCAGGAAATATACAGCGACGATTATCCGGCAGGTGTGGTTGTGGATCAGGATCCCCAGGCCGGGGCAAAATTACCCAAGGGTTCAGATGTGCTGTTATCTGTCAGCAAAGGGCCGCAGCCTGTAAGCCGGCAGGTTCCCAGCCTGCTGGGCCTGACAGTGGAAATTGCGGGGGGGGAATTGGAGAAGCTAAATCTGCGCCTCGATTCTAATACCGGCCGGGCTACCAGCACCGACTATTTCGCCGGGCAGATTATCAGCCAGAACCCGACCGCCGGGACTGGGGTGCGGGAAGGTACAACAGTGCAGGTAATTCTCAGCAACGGGCCCGGTCCGGCGGAACGGCTAGCCAAAGTGGAGGCCAGGATACCGGATGACGACGAAAAACACAAACTAAAAATTGTGGTAAAGGACGCCAATGGGACCAGTGATTTTCATGAAGACACCTATTCTTCAGGAAAAAGAGTGGTTAAAGAGGTGCCCTATTACGGGAAGGCAGTGATTCAAGTATACATAGACGAAAAATTGGCTGGTGAACAGAAATTTGAATAACCGGGATAACCTTGTCGAAGGTATTGTGCTTAAAGCTTATGGAGGCTTTTTCTATGTCCATGACGGCTTAAGTGTACGGGAATGCACACTGCGCGGCCGTTTACGCTATAAGAAACAGCAGGTGCTGGTAGGCGACCGGGTGCTGATGGCGCCCGTGCAGGGCAGGGGTGGAGTGGTGGAAGATGTGCTGCCCCGGCGTTCTGTCCTGACCAGGCCGGCGGTAGCCAATGTGGACCAGGCTATAATCGTTTTTTCCCTGCGGGAGCCTGAACCAAACCCGGGGCTGCTGGAGCGTTTTTTAATTACAGCGGCGCTGAACGGAATTACGCCTGTAATCTGTTTTAACAAGGTTGATCTTACGGCAGAGCGACAAACAGAACTTGTGTCCAACTACCTGGGGAACTATCATGTTGTCGTCACCAGCGCTAAAACAGGTACAGGCTTAAACCTTCTGCGGGAAACTTTAAACGGCAAAATATCGGTTTTTGCCGGTCCCTCCGGAGTAGGTAAGTCAACAATATTAAATTCCCTGATACCGGATCTGAAACAAAAAACAGGTGAAGTCAGCGCCAGGTTGAAAAGCGGCAGGCACACCACACGCCATATTGAGTTGATTCTCCTGGCGGACGGTGGTTTTGTGGCCGATACCCCCGGTTTTTCAAGTCTGGATCTGCCCGACATTAAACCGGAGGAGTTGGCCGGCTTATTCCCGGATATCGGTAATTACCAGACAAACTGTTTTTTTACCGGCTGTCTGCATTACAAAGAACCGGATTGTTCGATCAAGGAAGCAGTTGAACAGGGTAAGATTGATGAAGCGCGTTACCGGCAGTATCTGGAATTCCTGGTGCAGCTAATAGACAGGAGGAATCATTAATGCCGCTTATTAAAATAGCCCCTTCGATTTTATCAGCCAATTTCGCCGCTCTGCAGGATGACGTCGGCGCGGTAGAAAAGGCCGGGGCCGAATACCTGCACATAGACGTTATGGATGGTCACTTTGTACCCAACATTACTATCGGTCCTCTTGTAGTGGAAGCCCTGCGGGCAAAGTCCGCCATGTGCTTTGACGTCCACCTGATGATTGAAAATCCTGACCTTTATATAGATAAATTTATTGCAGCGGGAGCGGATCTGGTCACGGTGCACGTGGAATCCGTCCTTCACCTGCACCGGACCATTACCATGATCAAAGAAAAGGGGCGTCGGGCGGGAGTAGCCCTCAACCCGGCCACCCCGCCGGGCACTATCGAATACATCCTGCCGCTGCTTGACCTGGTGCTGCTGATGACAGTCAACCCGGGCTTCGGCGGACAGGGTTTTATTCCGGCAGTGCTGCCCAAGATAAGAGTTGTACGGGAGCAGATAAATCGTCTTGGACTGCAAACAGAAATACAGGTGGATGGCGGGATCAATAAGGATAATGCCGCGTCTGTAGTGAGGGCCGGGGCAAATGTTTTGGTGGCCGGCTCAGCGGTTTTCGGCGGCAGCGACATAGCGGCAGCTGTCCGGCAGCTAAAAAAAGCAGCGGAAGAAGGCGCTTAAAATGTCTAAAACGACAAATGAGTTCAGTAGCGATGCGGAGAAAAATATTTTTTTATTGCCATATGTATCGTAATATTGTAATATATAAATAATATAATTATTGTATCAGTACGAGGAAAGGGGAATCGAATGAAGGATCCTGCGGTATATAATGAAAAGGCGGATTTGCTGAAGGCGCTTGCCCACCCTACCAGGCTTTGCATTGTGCACGGCCTGATCGAAAACGATTGCAATGTCAATGGGATAATTGAATGCTTGCAGATGCCCCAGTCTACGGTTTCACAGCAGCTTGCTGTCTTGAGAAATAAAGGAATTATTGAAGGCAGGCGCAATGGAACAGTAATTTACTACTCCGTAGTTAACAATGAGGTCAGGCGGTTTGTAAGCATGTTGATGGACAATGAATAGGAGGTTGAAGATGGGTTCTGAAAAAGTTGTAATCATCGGCGGGGTAGCCGCCGGGACCAAAGCCGCGGCCAAAGCAGCGCGTGAAAACCAGGACCTCGAAATTGTGGTTTTAACAATGGATCGCCATGTGTCATATGCCGGCTGCGGGCTGCCCTATTATATCGGCGATGTGATCAGGGAAGAAAAAGAACTGCTGGTCAAAAGGCCAAAAGACTTCAGGGCGGATTTTGGTATTGAAGTAATCATAGATACGGAAGCTATAAAAATACTGCCGGCAGATAAAACAGTCCTGGCAAAGGATTTAAACACGGGAGAAAAAAGGAGTTTTGCATACGACAAGCTGGTGCTGGCCACCGGCGCCTCACCGTTTATCCCGCCGGTGGAAGGGGCAAAACTGGGCAATATTATAACTGTACGCACCGTCCGGGAAGCGACTGCCGTTAAAAAGCTGTTAAGCGAGCGGGATATTAAGGACGCGGTAGTTGTCGGCGGCGGTATGAATGGGCTGGAAATAGCTGAAAACCTTTTTCTGAAAGGAATTAAGACCACGGTGGTCGAACTGGCGCCCCACATCCTGCCCGCACATGACGCCGACATAGCTCTGAATGTGCAGAAGTACCTTGCTGAAAAAGGGATCAGAGTCCTTGCCGGTACCGCGGTTAAATCTTTTATAGACGACGGGAATGGCGATGTGGGAGCTGTTGCTGCGGGGGAAGAGCTGCTGAAAGCCGACCTCGTTGTCCTTTCAGTCGGCGTCCGCCCGAACGTGAATCTGGCCAGGGAGTGCGGCATATTGCTTGGGTCCACCGGAGCCATAGCGGTTAATGAAAAAATGGAAACGAATTTGAACGGCATTTATGCCGTGGGAGACCGCGCCGAGAATATCAACTTGATTACAGACAGGCATGTCTGGTATCCCATGGGCTCAACAGCCAATAAAGCCGGCCGTATCGCCGGTATCAACCTTGCCGCAACCGGGGCGGAGGATACTATGCAGGGAGTTCTGGGCACTTCAGTATTAAAACTATTTGATCTTAACATAGCCAAAACCGGTCTTTCCGAAAGAGACGCCAGGGCACTGGGTTACAAGGTGGAGACCGTGCTTGTTCCGGCGCCTGACAGGGCCCATTATTATCCGGGTAGCCGGGAGATAGTGACCAAGCTGATAGTAGACAGGGAGAGCCGCAAGGTCCTGGGCGGGCAGATTTTTGGCGAGGGCGTCGTCGACAAACCTATCGACATACTGGTAACGGCGATCAGCTTTGGAGCAACTGTTGATCAACTGGCCAGACTTGACCTGGCCTATGCGCCCCCCTTTTCCACAGCCCTGGGAACAACAATAGTGGCCGCCAATGTGATGATGAACAAGCTGGCCGGTAAATTTACCGGGGTCGGGCCGCTTGCGCTGAAAGAAAAAATGGCAGCGGGGGCATTGCTGGTAGATGTGAGAATTGATAAGGAATACTTTGTAAGGAGCATTCCCGGCTCAATTAACATTCCATTGAGGCGCCTGCTGGAAAGAGTTGACGAGCTCGACCGGGAGAAAGAAATTATCCTCAACTGCAAGGTCGGCCTGCGTTCCTACTTGGCTCTTTTAAAACTGAAGGGGTTGGGTTTTGAAAAGGTCAGCATACTGGAAGGCGGTCTCGTCGCTTATCCGTTTGAAACAGAATAAGGAGGTAAAATAATGGCTGAAATATTGATAAACGCCAGGGGGATGCAGTGCCCCGGCCCAATTGTGCAGCTGTTCAAGGAAGCTCAGAACTGCGCCTCCGGCGACATCCTGTGCATCGAAGTAACTGACCATGGCTTTAAAAAAGATATAGCCGCCTGGTGCAGGAAGACAAAAAACGAGCTGATATCCCTTGAGGACGAGGGTGGCGTAATCAAGGCCAGGATCAAAAAGAACTAAATTCAGGATATACCCCAGGGCTCAACAACTGGCGACACATGACCCAAATGAGAGCCAAGCGGGTTCAGCACTGCGGATACAATACTATTTTTTAGCGGGGAGGGATGACTTTGGATACGAACAAAAAGACAATCGTAGTATTCAGCGGAGATCTGGACAAAGCCATGGCATCCTTTATTATTGCGAACGGCGCTGCCGCGATGGGCAACGAGGTAACTATGTTCTTTACCTTCTGGGGCCTTAATATTTTAAGAAAACCGGAAAAGGTAAAAATCAAAAAAAGTTTTTTAGAGGCGCTTTTTGGCTGGATGATGCCGCGGGGCGCAGGCATGCTGGGGCTGTCTAAAATGAACTTCGGCGGCATGGGCGCTTCAATGATGAAAACTATAATGAAGCAGAAAAACGTCAGCACCGTCCAGGAGCTGATTGAAAGCGCGCAATCGCTAGGAGTAAAGCTGATCGTCTGCACCATGTCCATGGACGTGATGGGTATAAGAGAAGAAGAGCTGATCGACGGTGTTGAGTTCGCCGGGGTAGCTACTTACCTGGGCGAGGCGGACGAGGCCAACGTCAACCTGTTTATCTAACTTTGTAAATAATCACAACAACACTATGGACCCATTAATTTATCAAAGCAATGGCGCCTGCGAATGAACCTTCACAGGCGCCTTATAAATCAGAGAGCAGGTTGGTATACTTATTTTATTTTATCTCCAGTTTGTTCAGCTCACTTAAATCTCCCATATTGTTGGCCTTGATCATACCCTGGGACAAGGTATAAAGGGTATCATTAATGTAAAGGATCCGCTGGATATTTTTTTCGCTGTCGTACCAGTAATTGCCTGCCTTCAGGTAATCTTCGCCGGAGAGGTGGCTGATCTTTCCTTTCAGCCCGAAGCCATTTGCCAGGTCAATATTGTAAACATATGCGCCCTGGAAGGAGAAGACGCCGTAATCCGGCCACGACCGGCCGTAACTGTCTGTGCCGCCCTTCACTTCCATGACCCGTACCGGGAAGGCCAGCAGGTTCTTATCTCGGGAAAATAGCAGCGCTTTATGGTTGTGCAGCAGCTCGGAATCAGTACCGCGATCGCCAATTACTTCCCGGAACATTTCAACCGGGTTGCTGACGTCGCTGACGTCAAATATGGCCATTTTCATACCCATATAAAACGCCATGCTGTCACCGCCCCAATCCTTGACGCCCATCTCTACAGTGTCTTTACCGAAGCCGATAATGTGGTTTTCGTCATACGGGTGCAGGTAGTCGCTGTAGCCCGGTATCTTTAGTTTGCCCAGTATGGCCGGGTTC